>CALJTN010000401.1 GCA_937976175.1 uncultured Clostridiaceae bacterium
ACCGTGTTTTTCATATAAGTTTATAGCAGCAAAATTTGAACTTCGGACCTCTAAGGTTATTCCTGTAACTTTCTGTTTTCTGCAAATTCTAAGTAAGGCTTCTACCAGCATGTCTCCGGCACCAACACCGCGAGCCTTAGGGTGAACTGCAATATTAGTAATATGGGCTTCGTCTATAATTACCCACATTCCGCCATAACCTACTATAGAATTGCCCTCTTTTAATATAACATATTTAGCAAATTTATTATCTAGTTCACTTTCAAGGGATTCGTAGCTCCAGGAAATGGGAAAGCTCAATTCACTAATACTTAGCATGGAATTGATGGAGGACTTATCCATGGGGCAAATTTTAAAATCCTTACTCATCTTTGTCTTGCCTCATTTTTTCTTCATATTCTCGTTCTGCTTGAGGTTTTCTAAGGTAAATGGGAACTGACGAGTATATATCGTCGGTTACTCCATTAGATAAAAGCTTAAGTCCTAATTCTCCTAGGGATGAAGCTCTAGCTAAGTTTAAATGTGCTGGTGCAAATCTAGCCTTAGGCAAGTGTGCTATAAGTTTTTCCTTGAATTTTGGAACTCCATCTCCCACAAATGAAATACTACAATCTTTCTCCTTAAGCATAGCTACTAATTCATCTAAAGAGATATTCATATAGTCACTAATGGGTGTGAGCTCGCAATTATTAAAAGTATATAAGGCGGTGTAAACATTATCTCTTAATGCATCTAGTATGGGGCAAATAATTCCATCTGTATATGCTAGATTATAAGCTAAGGAATCTAAGGTAGACACAGTAATAAAAGGTTTTTTTGTGCCTTGACTCATACCCTTAATGGTTGCCATTCCTATTCTAAGGCCTGTAAAGGAACCGGGTCCCTTTGAGGCTACAAAAGCGTCCATATCACTTATACTAGTTTCCGTATTCTTAAATAATTCATGGATTATAGGCATAAGGATTAACGAATGCTGCTTTTTATAATTAAATGTTATTTCGCCAAGAATTCTGTTATCCTCAAGGATAGCGCAGGTCGCTGACTCTGTAGCGGAATCCAAACTTAAAATTTTCATAGTTTTAGCTCCTTTATATAATCATATCTTTTATGGTTATATTGAAAATTAATTTTCCTATAGTTAACTCCAAGTTTCGGAAGTTTTTCTATAGTGATGGTTAAATTATCAGGGGGGATTAACTCCTCAATATAATTAGCCCATTCAATAATACTAACTGCATCACTAAATATATACTCATCAAAGCCTATAGCTGCTATTTCGTCGGGATCGTTTACCCTGTACACATCGAAGTGATATAATTTTAAACGACCTGTATATTCATTTACAATTGTAAATGTGGGGCTTGTAATATGGTCTTTAATATCTAACCCTTTTGCAATTCCTTTTGTCAAGTGAGTTTTGCCGGTACCGAGGTCCCCGATTAAGCAAATTATATCGCCTGAGTTTACAAGTGCACCTACTAATTCTCCTATTTTATTTGTTTCTTCTACTGTAGTTACTATAAATTCCATAAGTTTCACCTCATTAGATATTTTATCCTAAAAAATAAAAAAAGAAAAAGTAATCTAGAAGATTACCTATATTATATAGATTTGTTCTTAATCAGTGTAATTAATTGTGCTTTTTAAATGCATTACAGCAGTTTCACAAATGAATTTGTCATGAGCCATGCTATTTAAAATAGACATAGCCATATCTTGTGGAAGACCATTTCTATAAGGTCTATCTTCTGTAAGAGCTTGAAATATATCACAGACACAAAGTATTCTACATTCTTCGCTGATATCCATGCTATCTAAATTATTAGGATAGCCGTCTCCGTTTAGTTTTTCATGATGGTTTGAAGACCAGGAGCTAATGTCCGGTATGTCTTTAATCATATTTAAAATAATACCTGTATAATAAACATGAGACTTAATTGTTGAAAACTCTTCGTTAGATAAAGGTCCAGCTTTATCTAATATGCTAGTAGGTATAGCAAGTTTTCCTATATCGTGAAGAAGGCCCGCAATCTTCATCTTGATACATTTTTCTTCAGAGTACCCTATATGTTTTGAAACCTTGTAAGCTAAATTTGCAATTTTTCTTGAATGAGTAGCCGTAAATTTACTTTTATTATCTATAATAATTGAAAAAATATTTGATATACACTCAAACTCTTTTAAATTTAAATAGATATTTAGTGAGGGAGATATATTGTCTAAAATAAAAGGCATATAAGGCAAATTATCAAGATTGCACCAGAAAATATCTTTTTTAGATACCTCATACAATGAATTTACTACTTCCTTAGAAAATAAACGTTCATTTGATTTTATCCATTCTATAATTGAATCCTTTTGCATAAAACCAGGTATGTTTTCTTTGAATAATGATTCAGTTAAATCAGCTATTCGTATTATCTGACTCTCAATAGGAATAGCATTACCTTCCATTCCGAATATACCTGTTCCATCCCAGTTTTCGTGATGATATAGAATTATATTGGACAAATCGTTTATTTGCTCAATATCGGGGAAGGACTTTAATATTTTAGAACCACTGATGCAATGAGATTTTATAAAAGCCTCAGAGGTATGGCATTTAGTAAAACTATTAGCTGCACCGATATCATGTAAAAGTGCAGAAATATATAATTTATTCATTATATTATCTTTGAGTTGTAAAAATCTACCGAGTTCAATGGCTATATAAGTAGTTTTAGTGGAATGATGCAAAAAAGTGTGTTTTGCATAATTAATTTTAGAAGCCTTGGGAGCATCGTCTAAACTTTCCATAGAACTAATTTCTGACAAATCTAGTGCGAGAGACATAGCTCTTATGGTTTTATCTAAGCTAATTTTCATGTGAAAACCTCATTCCTACATAATTATTAAGTCACTAAAGTATATAGTAAAATAATATTATCACAAATAGCTTAAATAAAAAATAGTTTTAGTATTAAATTTTGTATAAAGCACCAATGTTATTAAATATATTTTAAATAATCTAAGATGGTGTATTTGAAAATAATTTAAATATAAATAAAGTGTAATTATTTTTACTTAAATTACAAAGTGGTGTATAATGATATATATACCATTATTTAGGGGGAAATACAGTGTTTGCAAGCAATTTGATGCTATTAAAGCAAAAGTTAATAACTGTGACACCAAAGGTTACTATAGGTAAAGCTTTAGAAGTGATGGATGAAAATAAATTTTTATCAATTCCTGTGGTTGAGCATAATAAATTCTACGGAGCAATTTCAAAAGAGAGAATCTATACTTATTATTATGAAAAGTGCCTTGATAAGAAATGTTTATTATCTGATTTTATTGTTCAGAATGTGATGAGAACCGATGTGCCCGTTATTAATCCAATGCAACAAGTTGAAGAAGCAGCACATTTCTTAGAGACGAAAAGCGTTTCATTTGTTGCTGTGGTGGATAACTATGGTGATTTCAAAGGCATAATTACGCATCATGCTATATTCCATCAGTTCACTGAACTATTTGGCCTTAATAAAGGAAAACGATTATCTGTGATAGCTTATGATATTCAAGGTCAAATTTCTAAGCTTTCAAAAATAATAACTGAAAACAAAGGGGATATAATTAGCTTCGTAGTTGTTGATCCTAAAAGTGTTACAGAGGTTAAGGAAATTGTTGTAAGACTTAATACGGATTATTTTGATGAAATTGTTTCAAAAATAAAGGATTCAGGGTTTAAGGTTCAATAGCTAATAAAAGCTATATTATGTATTACTTAATAGGTTGGTCTTTATATAGCGAAAAATGAATATTAAGAGGCACAGAAAAGTGCGTCATATGCTATTCTGTGTTTCTTAATAATCAAAATATAAAAGTGCTTGCAATTATTTAAATCTCATGATATAATTTGAATGTATTTTAGGGGTATGGCTCAATTGGTAGAGTAGTGGTCTCCAAAACCATTGGTTGTAGGTTCGAGTCCTACTACCCCTGCCATTTTAAAATTTTATATGTTAATATAGGGGTATGGCTCAATTGGTAGAGTAGTGGTCTCCAAAACCATTGGTTGTAGGTTCGAGTCCTACTACCCCTGCCAAGTAAAACCCGTGAATTTATTTTCACGGGTTTTTATATTTACTTATAATAGATTAATAAATTTTAATATTATAATTGGAGGGTATGGAATGCAGCAATATGATGTAGTAGTAATTGGTGGGGGTCCAGCAGGCCTTGCAGCTGCTATTTCAGCTAAAGAAAATTGTGAATGTGAAGTTTTGATTTTAGAAAGAGAGAACCAATTAGGGGGAACTTTAAATCAGTGTATTCATAATGGCTTTGGCAAGAATATTTTTAGTGAAGATTTGACAGGCCCAGAATTTGTACAAAAATTTATAGATAAAGTTAAAAAACTGGGTATTTCATATAAATTAAATACTACAGTTTTAAATTTAAGTGATAATAAAGAAGTCAATGCAGTTAGCGCTGAAAGTGGAACCTTTAACATAAAGGCAAAAGCTATAATACTTGCTACCGGGTGTAGAGAGAGACCAAGAGGGTTTTTAAATTTACCAGGTAGTAGATGTGCAGGTATATATACAGTGGGGTCTGCACAAAAATTTGTAAATGTAGAAGGATATATGCCAGGAAAGGAAATAGTTATAATAGGAACAGGGGATATTGCATTAACTATGGCAAGTAGATTGGCACTTGAGGGGGCGAATGTTAAAGCTGTAGTTGAAAGCAAAGAATTTATTAGTGCAACTGATAAAAAATTAGGTGCTTACCTCAGCAATTTCAATATACCCTTAAAAACAAATATGAAGGTTACTGCTATTCAAGGGGAAAGTAGGATTGAAGGCGTGGCTCTAGTAAAGCTTGATAAAAATGAAGTAATTAAAGGTAGTGAGGAATATATTTCTTGTGATACTTTACTTTTATCTGTAGACTTATATCCTGATAATGAATTAGCAAAACAATCAAAAATATTAATTGATTCATTAACGGGGCAGATCCAATTAAATGAAAAGCTACAAACAAATAAAGCTGGGATTTTTGCCTGTGGAACTGTAGCTAGTGGATATGATTTTTCTGAAAATGTAGTGCGACAAAGCCATAGTATAGGTATTAGCACTTCGCAATATGTAAGAGATTATACTAGCTAGTGGTAAATTTACTTTTCTTATTTATGCATAAAACTGTTAGTTTATTCTAGCAGTTTTTTTGATATAATGAATGAGCCCTTTATAGTAATCTATAAGGGAACAATACTCAGTTATTATCCTACTACTTGAATAGAAGAAGGGCATTTTCCTTCTAAAGTGTGGCTTAAAAATTACATAAAAAACAAATAAAATAGTATTGACATATTTGAATGCTGGGAATATAATAATATAAAGTAATTCATACTAAAATACTAGGAAATACTTAGAAAAAGGAAAGTAATATAAGGAGAACATACAGAGAGAGAATCTATAGCTGAGAAGATTCTTATGGAAAGCTTATATGAAGTGCCCTTTGGAGTTATGCACCGAATTAAGTAGGCTGCATCGGGATTCGCCCGTTATAGTGATAGAGCATAGCGCTGTGCTTGAAAAAAGTGGCTTTATAATCATTGTAGTGATTATAAATTAGAGTGGGACCACGAAGCAAGACTTCGTCTCTAAAATAGAGGGAGTTTTTTTTGTACTCAAAAACTTCTAAAATAATACTCTCATGAAATATTTAAGTGTTGTTTCTTTGATTTTAGGGAACTGTATTTGTGTATAAATATGGATAGCTTTTAAAATGAAATTTTGAATTTGGAGGGATATTATTATGATGTATAACAATGTTTTGGATATGATAGGAGCAACACCGGTTTTAAAATTAAATAAATTAGTCAAGGGAGATATGGCTGATATTTTTGTGAAGTTAGAAAAATTTAACCCAGCTGGAAGTATAAAAGACAGAGCAGCACTAGGGATGATAGAAAAAGCGGAAGACCTAGGACTGCTAAAAGAAGGATACACTATAGTTGAGCCAACTAGTGGAAATACTGGCATAGCACTGGCTATGATTGGAAGAATTAAGGGTTATGAAGTAATTATTGTTATGCCAGATACTATGAGTATCGAAAGGCGAAATTTAATTAAGGCATATGGAGCACAGCTGGTGCTTACGGATGGATCAAAAGGGATGAAGGGTGCTATAAATAAGGCTAAGGAAATAGTAGAGGAGAATCCTGGATTCTTCATACCACAGCAATTTAATAATTTAGCTAATCCAGTAAGGCATTATGATACTACAGCAGAAGAGATAGTGAAAGATGTAGAAGACTTAGATATTTTTGTAGCTGGAGTAGGAACTGGCGGAACAATTACTGGAGTAGGAAGAAGAATAAAAGAAATTAAACAGGGAGTTAAAATAGTTGCGGTAGAACCCGAGAAGTCTCCTGTATTATCAGGGGGGGAACCTGGTCCACATAAAATACAAGGAATAGGCGCAGGTTTCATACCAGATATTTATGACAACAGCGTGGTTGATGAAATAATAAAAATATCAGATGAAGAGGCTTTTGAAATGGCAAAACTTATGGCTAAAGAAGAAGGTATATTAGTAGGAATTTCAACAGGAGCTAATATTGCAGCAGCCATAAAAATTGCTAAAAAGGTAGGCAAGGGTAGAAAGATTGTTACTGTTTCCCCTGATGGAGGAGAGAAGTATATTTCAATGGGGATTTATGAGTAAATTCTTAATAAGGTTAAAGCATTTCTTTCTAACCTATAGATAAATAAAATTAAAATTTAATAAATATAACTCTATAGGGGGGATGATTATATGTTTAAAATGCTAAGATATGAAATTAAAAGTATATTAGAAAAGGATCCTGCAGCTAAAAACTTTCTTGAAGTAATATTATTATATCCATGTATTCATGCTATATTATTATATAGAATAGCTCATTTCCTATATAATCATAAAATGTATTTTACGTCTAGAGCCCTATCTCAACTAGCTAGATTTTTTACAGGGATAGAAATTCATCCAGGGGCTAAAATTGGAAGAGGTTTGTTTATAGATCATGGAATGGGCGTAGTCATCGGAGAAACTACAGAAATAGGAGATAATGTAACCTTATATCAAGGAGTTACATTAGGGGGAACAGGTAAGGATAAAGGCAAAAGACATCCTACTTTAGAGAATGATGTGGTGGTGGGTGCTGGTGCAAAGGTGCTAGGGCCAATTAAAATAGGAGCTGGCAGTAAGATTGGCGCCAATGCTGTAGTTTTGAAAGATGTATTAGCTAAGGCCACTGCTGTAGGTATTCCAGCCAGAGTAATTTTTGAAAAACCTGTGACTATAATAGAGATTAATGGCTATTTAGGAAAAAGTAAGAGAATGTACAATGATATGATAATATGAAAAGGATTGGCGATATGAATATTAAGGAAGAAATAATAGAGTTTTGTAAAAAGCAAGGATTAGACACAATAGGATTTAGTGAATGTAGAGTTTTTCATGAACTAAGTCCTTATTTTAAGAAAAGAAAGAAACTCCAGCTAGAAAATGAGTTTGAGGAGCAAAGTATAGATAAAAGAATAAATCCATTTATATATATGCCAGAGGGGAAAACTATAATTTCTATTGCGTTTCCATATCTGCACGATCTAGATTTTAGCAAAGGTGCAAATGTTTCTAAATATACGCAAGGAAGAGATTATCATGCTGTTACAACCGAGTATATGCAGGAGATTTGCAAATTCATTGAAGATATGGGTGCGAAAGCTATATGTTTAGTAGATAGCAATGCGTTGCCGGAGAGATATATTGCATACAACAGTGGAGTTGGGTTTATAGGAAAAAACAATACTTTGATTACTGAAAAGCACGGGTCATATGTTTTTTTAGGAGAAATTATAACAGATTTAATAATAGCACCGGACGAACCACTTAAGCAAAAATGCGGTGATTGTGAGATGTGCTTAAAAGCATGTCCTACAAGTTCTATCGTCCAGGGAGAAGTAGGAATAAATAATGATGCAAATATATGTTTATCCTACATAACTCAGAAAAAGGATATAGAGGATTTTTGGTTTGATAAATTAAATGGCAGATTATTTGGTTGTGATACTTGTCAGAGGGCATGCCCTTATAATAGAGAAATTAAATTGAGCGCTCTTAAAGAATTCAAACCCTACGAACATATGAAAAGAATGGATTTAGAAACGTTAATGGATATTGACAATCAGTTGTTTAAAGATAAGTACAAAATAACTTCCTGCGGTTGGAGAGGGAAAAACATACTTAAGAGGAATGCAGTTATTAATACAATTCTTATGGAGAGACAGAAAATTGAAGCTTTAGAAAAGGCTACATCACCTTATATAAGGGGTTATTATTATAGACTTTTAAAGTTTTTCAAATTATAATAATTTTATAGTTATTTCTTATGAAAGGTGGAATTCTCATGATTTCGGAAGCTGCGTTAAAAGTAATAGACTTTTTGCCAGATAAGATGGTATCATTTATAGCAAATAAGTTAATAGATTCATATATTGAAAAATATGCAAATATTAAGACCTATGGAATAGAGAAGCTTAAAGACATAAAATCTCCAATAATTTTTATATGCAATCACTTAAGTAATGCAGATGGTATAGTTATGAGCAGGTTATTAAAGAACTATAATGTAACTTTTGTTGCAGGTATAAAGTTAACAGATAACAAACTTACTAAACTAGGTTTTCATGTAGCTAAGACTATACACATAAAACCTAATTCAGCAGATAAGGAAGCTATATCTAAGATCGTTAACACTCTAAAGCAAGGTAATAACATTATGATATTTCCAGAAGGTACGAGAAGTAGAAATGGTAAAATGATAGAAGGTAAAAAGGGTCTATTATTAATGGCTAAATTATCAAATGCTACAATTATTCCAATGGGAATTTGGGGAACCGAAGAGTTATTACCAATTAATGATGATAATATGACATCTGAAAGGTTTAATTATGCAGATGTAAATATAAATATCGGAGATCCCATTACTCTTTCTAGTAAAATAGAGGATGAAGATAAAAGCGAATATCATGATAGGCTTATGAAGGAAATAATGACAAGCATAGCAGTATTACTACCTGAGAAGTATAGAGGAGTATATTCCTATTGTAAAATAAATGATAACGCAGAATAAGATATATAAAAGCAAGAAATTTGGTTTAGCACCGAAATCTTGTTTTTATTTTTTTGAATTTTATAAAGAATCTTTACGCATACTAAGTAATATGCTTACATACTGTTAAAATGAAGATAAACTTTCATAAATACAATAAAATGAAAGAAAGTTTTTAAAAGTGAATAGTGTGCCTGTCGTAAAAAAATATATAAATTGCATTTTCAATTAATTTATAATGAATTTTACAATTTAATTATGCACTTTTGTTTAGAATGATATATAATAGGATTGTGATTAAATATAAAGTTCTCATAAATTTTTACAAGAGTTTACATAATAAAAGGTGGAGGTATGTTACCATGGGAAGTAAAGTGTTAGGGAAATTTTTAAAAGAAAACTTAGATGATTTAAAAAGTAAAGGTTTGTATAATGTAATAAACCCACTGAAAGGTGCAAATGGTCCTGTAATCACAATTGGAGACAAAGAATTAATCAACTTATCTTCAAACAACTATTTAGGTCTTGCTACGAGTCCTAGAATGATTGAAGCTACTATTAAAGCAACGAAAAAATATGGAGCAGGAGCAGGTGCAGTTAGAACAATAAACGGCACTTTAGAAATTCATACTGAATTAGAGCAAAAACTTGCTAAATTTAAACATACGGAAGCTGCTATTGCATTCCAGTCAGGATTCAATTGCAACATGGCGGCAATTTCAGCAGTTATGAGTAAAAAAGATGCAATTCTTTCAGATTCTCTAAATCATGCATCTATAATAGATGGGTGCAGATTATCTGGTGCTAAAATAATAAGAGTAGAACACTCTGACATGGTAGATTTAAGAAATAAGGCAAAAGAAGCAGTAGAATCCGGTTTATATGAAAAGATCATGGTTATTACTGATGGTGTATTCTCAATGGATGGTGATATTGCAAAGCTTCCAGAAAT
>CALJTN010000402.1 GCA_937976175.1 uncultured Clostridiaceae bacterium
TAATTGTGGTTAACATTAAATTAAGTACCTCCATAGAACTCACACCCCTTACTAAATCTCCTATTTACAATTATACACCATGCTTTGATTTATTAGTACACATTATAAGTTAATTTTATAATAACAATCAATTTTACATTATAAAGTAAATTAATTCATTTTATAGTGATAAAGTTCTATGCTTTTATTGATGCTAACTATTAATTTGAAGCAATTATCTTTAGCCTGTAATTCTTTTAAAATCAAAAGAGAATATTTATATAATTTAACTAGAATATTTTATATAGTATGTTAATATAACAATATAAGAAAAATAATAAAGGAGTGAATTTTTTGAGCGAGGAAAAAAATGTTGTAGATACTAATAGTAATAAGAAGCTATTTAAAATCATAATTTTTTTGTCTATTATTATGGCCTCCATAGGTATTTTTCTAGCTAGCTATTACTCTTCAATAAACAAGGTCTATGATTCCTATGAATCCATTTTAGTAACTAGTATTAATGGCATTAACGAAATTAATAAAGATATAGCACAATTTAATAGCAATCAAACCATTGATGTGGATTATGCCAAAGAACAATTACCTAAAATTATCAAAGACTTATCTAACTTGAGAGAGGGTTTAGAAAATTCAAAGCCTAGTTCAAAATATAAAAAGGATTATGAAAACTTAACCTCTGGTCTGGATAAAAACATATTAATATACAGACAAACATTGGGAATTCTAAATAATCCTTCTGGCAGAGATGTAGAACTGGCTATGGCCAATCTTAAAGCTTATAGAAATGACTGTATGAATTTTTACTCTTTGATAGACATTAACAATATTAAAATATCATTACCTGCCACTTCTTTAACTTTTATCGATAATGTGCTTAATTATAGCTACAACGCTTTAAGGATAAGAAAAGAAACAGATATTAAGTCACAGCAAAATATGGAGTTCATCAACAAAATTGATGATTTATCTACCAGTTTTACTGACACCAAGGTTAACTTTTACTCTTATGTGATAAGGATAAGAAAAAAAGAGAGTTCTTATGATAGCCTTTTATCAATAGTCAACGGTAACTTTACAAAATTAACTGAAATACAAACTAACTTTAAAAGCTTATCTATCCCCCCCTCTGCCATTCCTACTTATGAAGCTTTCAAAGCTTTATTAGATGCATATGAAAGTTATTTAAGGGACTTTAAACTTGCATTGACAAGTGAAAAAGTTCAATCCTTAAGTGCAGCGGTGGATTCCTCCACATTGGATGCTTTATATACTTATTCTAATGCAAGATTTGTGGAAGTGGAAACTTATTATAGTGATTTTATTAAAGTATATATTGAGCTAAAGAATAAATAAGCACCTATTCTTACAACTTAATTCTCTTAACTATAATATAAAAATTTAGTGTATTATTTTTAAACTCCGTGGTAACACTATCATTAGCCTAAGTAAAAAACGCGGAGGAACCAAGCATTTGGGGTGAATCACTAATTGTGTAGGTTAAACCTTTTCCGAACCCGTCAGCTAACTCCGTAGGCAAAAGGAGAGGATAATATGAAAAAACTTACTTTTTTAGCCTGTATGCTAACATTTTTTTTAGCATTCCCTAGTTTAGAAGTAAACGGAGAACACTTATATTCACTTAGCTCAGAGATCAAAGATTTATATAATGAACAAATAGACGCAGTAGCGGTATTTAATCAATCGAACGACTCAATTTATGTTACGGATAAGGATATTTATTTAATGGCTCAAGTTGTATATGCTGAGAGCTGCGCTGAACCTTATAGTGGCAAAGTTGCAGTAGCCTCTGTTATATTAAATCGTGCTAGTGATGGTGCTTTTCCAAAGTCTATTTCTGGTGTCATCAACCAAAAGAATGCTTTCTCTTGTGTGGTAAAGGGAAAGGTAATTCACAATGGTAAGGTTGATGTTATTCCGGATTCTGCTAGTTACACCGCAGTATTAGATGCACTAAAAGGTAAAGATCCTACATATAAGGCAGTTTTCTTTTACAATCCTGAAATAGCCACTTCTCAGTGGATGAAGGACATAAAGAAAGCCGATATAAAAACTATAGGAAACCATGTTTTTTTTGTAGTTAAATAAAAAAACTGTAGTGTTAACTACAGCCTAGGCAGATAACTAAAGTTAAAATTAACTTTAGTTATCTGCCTAATTTTATTTATTTTCACGTGTTTTATCTAAGTAAGAAACTGCACTTAAAGCTGCTACCAGCCCCTCACCTGCAGCTTTAATATACTGATATGGCTTTCCAATACAGTCACCTGCTGCATAGCATCCTTCTATATTTGTTTTCATATTTCTATCTACTTTTATATGTCCTTCTTCTATATGAATACCTGGCACTAATTGGCTTGGTGATACACTGTCTCTTAGCATGAAAATCCCATCTGTAGTTATTTCCCCTTGATCTAAGATAATCTTAGTTACTCTATCTTCACCAACGATTTCTAAAGGCTTATGATTTACTATCTCCACACTAGGATTTAAATTGTATTTTCCTCTGTACATGGGAATATAGTATGTTTTTCCAGTGAGTTCGCTTACATAATTAGTTTCTTCTTCACTTTCCTTATTATACCCAACTATAACAACTGTTTTTCCTTTATATAAAGGAGCATCACAGGTAGCACAGTACCCAACCCCTTTTCCTAAGAACTCTTCTTCTCCTTTCAATGGCTTGGTGTATTCTATACCTGTAGCTAAAATTATTGATTTAGCCTCATATATCTTTTCGTTTACCATCAGTGCAAAATAATCTCCCATAGCATAAACATTATTTATTCGCTCATTTACAATACTTATTCCCATGGCTGCAATATGAGCTGCAAAGTGGTCTTTAAGCTCATTTCCTGTAACATTATGAAACCCTAGAAAATTGTTTACCTTTGGTGCTTTTACTAATTTTGCGCTTAAATCCTTATTTCCAAAAATTATTATGTTTTTATTTCTAATTTTAGCATTAATAGCTGCTTCAAGCCCTGCTGGGCCTGTTCCAACTATAGCTATATCATATCTTTCACTCATGCTTTCACTCCTTCTCCCTTTATATATATTATTACTAACTGTTATGGTAATGATTTTATCTTATATTATAAAATTCCTTCACTTGTAAAATGGAGATATTTATTTAAGTTATAAAAACTTAAATAAAATATCTCCAAAATATTTATATTTAATTTACAATTAAATTACAAAAGTAACATGTAATAATCACAAAAACTTATTAATGAGATTTTATAAATTTCTTTCAATTATTTTCTTTAAGTCCGCCTTAGGTCTAAATCCCACCATAGTTTCTTTAACTGTATCTTTGCTAAACACCATAACTGTTGGAATACTTGCGATTTTATACTTTGATGATATCATCGGGCTTTCATCTACATTTATTTTTGCAAATTTAACTTCTTTTCCCATTTCACTTGCTAATTCTTCGATTACTGGACTTAGCATTCTACAAGGTCCACACCAAGGTGCCCAAAAATCAACTACAACTATACTATCAGAATCCCCAATTTCCTCATTAAAATTTTTATCATTAACTTCTTTAATCATACTATTACCTCCAGTTTTATACCCCTCTAGGGTATATATTATATTATTATTGTATACCTAATTGTGTGACTAGTCAATAATATTTTAACTTAATATCCACTAAAACTTGGTTTTTATAGTTCCTATAAAATTGCAAAACCCTTGTTATACAATTTAGAATTAGTATACCCTAATGACGGTTTAAAATGTCTTTAATCCTCTAAGAATGTAATAAAGCAGAGACTCCCATCTATTTTAATATACTTTTTACTATGGTGTTATTATATTGTGAGTATGGAAATTGCTTCACCAATTTCTCTGCATAAAGCTTTGCCTTGTTCCTATCTACATCTTTGTTTATGAGAATTAAATTATATATAACTTCCTCTGCGTAATTTCCTTTAGGAAATTGTTTTAAATTAAGATCATAATATTTGACAGCGTTTTCAAAGTCAGAATTAGATTTATAACTTAGTGCTAACATATAGATGATATGTTCTTGTAGATAGCTCTCTTTAGAATATGGCAATGCGTATAAAAAATATTTTTGAGCTTCACTGAAGTCTTTTTTACTCATATAGTCTATGCCCTTTTTATAAAAATACACTATTCCATTATTCTTAATAATTTCTTCACCTTTTATCAGAAGCAACTTATCATTCATTTGCAAGTCTGCATTTCTCCACTCATTTACGTACCTAACTAGTTGCTCCATATTATAATTCTTTATACTTTCCTTTAATTGTGCTTCTGGAAATTTAGGGACTTCTTGTGGTTTAATTTCTATTAGTTTCTCTTCTGGCTTATTTGCTATCTGCTCTTCTTTTTTAGAATCTTCTCTTATATCCTCAGATTTCTGATCTTCTATTTCTGATAAATCTACAATTTCGTTTTTATGTTTTTTAGTGATTAATGCTATGCCGCTTTGTATTTTTTTTATACCTTTCACTGAAAGATTTCTTGCTTTATACATATATATTTTCCCTAAAAGCAACATGGTTATAGTTAAAAATATGCTAATAGTACCTATGAGAATTTTTTTATAGTTTATATCTCGCTTTAAAGTACCATACTCAATTAATGTTTTTCTATTTCTAATAGCCTCAGCATCTTTTTTATCTATTTTTAAAACCTCATTTATATACTGTAGTGCTTTATCATACTCACCTTGTTTTATATAGCATAGACTAATATTATTATTAACATTTATAAAATTAAAGTGACTATCCTCACACTGCTTTAAAACCTCTAGAGCACCAGATATGTTAAGTTGCTTTATTAACGTAAGTGCACTAACATACAACTGCAATTTTTCCTTGTCCTTTACACTATCTCTTAAATATTTTTTTGATACCTCATCATTATTTCTTTTATAATTTATGCTCCACACTTTTTTAGCACTTTCTAAATCACCTTTTAAATAACATAAAATTCCCTTTAAATTCAAAGCTGCAGCATTTGTAACATTTAGAGAAATACTTTTTTCGCAAAGCTCTAATGCCTTGTCTATATGCCCATCATTATATTTATTCATTGCCTTTATATATAATTTCCTTGACTTATCCATAACTTCACCTTTATTTCCCATATTTTGAGTACTCTAATTATATCATAGAGAAAAAGAGAAAAGTATATATTACTACAATATCATCTCACTTTACTAAAGCTTGTTCGAATGCTATTTACGTAATATATACTTTTCTTTTCCGTTTAAAGGTTGGAAATTATAAAATTAACAGTATTCCATTAACAAAATATAGCATTCTTATTTATCAATATACCTATAGGATGAGAATTTTATTATTCCATTTCAGTTCACTAAGCAATTTAACCCGAGTTTTAATAAAATAAAGCCTTAAATTTCTCTGGAGTGACTAGCAACACGAGAAGCAGAAACATTAGAATTCTTTAATCGAATTTCAAGTTTCAAATCCGTTTGCAAGGCACGCAAGAGAAATTTAAGGCTTACTATTAAGCATCTTATTTAAGTTTTTATTTTTTATCTTCACTTTCAATTTGCATATCTACTGGTTTGTCTAGCTCTAATAAAGTCATCTTCCCTACTCCGCTATGAAAAGCATTATAGGTATCATCATTATAAATTAATAGTTCAAATATCAAGTCATTACCTGTCTTTTTCATATCTAATATTTGATGTTTTTTATCTTTTCTCTCATATAGGGTAGCGAGTTTATCAGTATTAATATTTAAGCTATATACCTCTGAGCCATGTTCTATAGTTCCCCACCCAAAACCAGCTACAATTATTAAGTGCTCATTATCCCACCATTCTATAAGCATTGGTGTGTACTGTCTCTCATTACTTATAACTTCATACTTAACTATCTCATTATTTATTTTATTTTTAATATAAATTTGATGTATCCCAAAGTCTACATCCCTTTCTGGTGCTATGTCTATAGCTGCAGAACTTTTTCCATCTATAGAGTTTTTCCACTTAATCTCATAACTTGGTAAGTCCTTTTCTTTAACTATGCTACTTCGGAATTGTAGTGTCATCTTTTCTTCTCTATTAACCTCCTTGGGAGTTGCAGAATTTAGTAATGCACCCTCTTCAGTTTTATCCATTTCCAATTTATTTTCAGAAGTAATTCCAAAACTATCTTCCTTACCTTTAGAGGTACCTTCCTCGCTTAATTTATACATAGATGTGTCTTCTAGAGACATTTCAGTCTTATAGTTCCCCCCTGTAATTCCCTTTAGCAACATGGGAATAAATACTGCAATAGCTAAAGTAGCAACTGCATAGGATAGATACTTGCTTTTATATTTTTTAAAATTGTATAACATTTTATTTGAGGTCTTTTTACTATACCTATTTTTATCTATAGAATTAATTATACTTGCTCTTGAGCTATTAAACTCTATACCATCTACGGATAAAACACTCTTAAATGCTGTATCTATTTTAATCTCTTCTACATATAAGCTTCTGCAACTTTCGCATTCTTCCATGTGCTTTTCTAATGCAATTTTTAAATCATATGAAATGTACCCTAGTACATAATCTTCTAATCTCTTTTTAAAAATGCTACAATTCATTACTTACACCCCTTTTCCTTTTGAGATATAAAGCTTTTATAATTTTCCCGACTTCTATAGTACCTTCGTTTTACATTAGACTCTGTCATTTCTAAAATTTGTGATATATCATGGAATGTAAGGTTTTGCGAATATCTTATAATTAGTATTTGTCTATCTACTTCATTTAAACTATTCAAATATGCTTCTACATTTTCCTTAGTTTCCTTGAATTCCGCTGATTGTTCTGGTGACATCTCTCTTGATGTAATATTGGGTATATCTTCTATGTTTGATTCATACACTCTTTTATATTTACGTATATAATCAATACATTTATTTTTAGAGACTTGCAGCAACCAATTTGAAAACTTATGAGTTTTATCATAAAGATAGAGCTTATTATATACAGTAATGAACACCTCTTGAGTTATATCTTCTGCTGCTTCTTTATTCTTTATCATGTTATAAACAAACCTTAAGACAATAACTTCATATTTGTTAACTAATATATTAAAGCTATCAATATTTCCGTCTAATATGCTTTGTATCAAACTCGAATCTTCCTGCACTTTTATTCCCTCCTCTAAGTGAACTTTCTTTCTATTTTATATACGTTTTAAATAAACTAATAGTTATAGGATAAGTATATATTACTACAGCTACATTTCACTTCTCTAAGTACTTCTAAATTAATTTTAATGAAAGCTACTATTTTCTTGTGTCAAAGTTTTAAATCTTTCATACTATGATGTTGATAGCAATAAATATAAGGAAGTTATATGAATAAAAAAAAATTTGTTTATCTTCTAATAGCCTCAATACTTATAATATTTTCTGGTTTATATAATAAGTATATGTCAAAGTCCACTGTTCTCCCCTACAGTATAGACACTGAGAAAAGAGACTTTATAGCTTTTCCTACCAAAGAAAATCAGCCTGAAATTTACCCTTTAATAAAAGAACTTACTAGCAGCATTACTAAAATTAAAACAGATGAGAATAAAGAAAAGAATACAGAACAAAAAATGGTGCCACAAGCCCCGGTGGCTAAAGAGCCCTCAGGCACTAATTTACCATTGGTGGAAAAAGTAGTTGAAATTTCTGCTGCTAACACTGTGCTTAGGCTTGGCGACAGTGGTGATGGCGTTAAGCATATCCAACATAGATTAATGGAGTATGGCTATAAGCTAGAGGCTGATGGCCTATTTAAGGCACTCACTTATGACGCAATATTAAACTTTCAATATCGCTGTAGATTAGATATTGATGGTATAGTGGGCACAAAGACTTTAGAAAAACTAAATATGTCCCCTAATAAAAATGTGGAATTTAACACTAAAAAAGCCTCTCCTTCAAATAGCAAAAGTACTACATCTAGTATTGCCTTAAATAATTATAAATCTATCGATGAGTTACAGGAATCTATAAATTCTTTAAAGGTAACCAGCAAAACAAACTATTATATTAAAGTAGACTTACCCAGTCAGAGAGTAAATATTTTTACGAAGCTAGAGGATAAATGGATTTTAGATAGGTCCTTTATATGTTCTGCTGGAAAAGCCTCTACCCCTACTGTAAAAGGTAATTTTACAATTCAAGATAAAGGACCAATGTTTAGAGCAGGGCCAAACACTATTTGCAATTACTATACACGTTTTTATGGTAATTATCTATTTCATACAGTGCTACTTGATAACAAAGGAAATATACAAGACGGCAGACTTGGTACGCCTCTATCTCACGGTTGCATAAGACTTGCCATTGATGATGCTAAATATATATATACTACTATCCCTTATGGCACAAGTGTCTCCATTCAATAAGAAAGTTATCCACAATTTTTACTTTAAAATTAGTTTATCCACAAAAACTATGCACCTTTGTTAGAAAGTTTTGAGGTATTCCTCTACAGCACTAAAGAATATAGTTACGGCTAGTAGATCTGCTGATCCGCCTGGACTTATATGCCGTTTTATAAACTCTTTATCAAGGCTTACTATTGCTCTTCTTCCGCTTTCTGTAGTCATTCCACCTAATGAAATTATTTGAGTTGCCCTTTGCTTTACTTCTTTTAGTATATCCATTGAATGTCTGTGAAGAATATTAGAATCCTCGCAGTGCTGCATGATGCATAGGAGAGTATGTATTAATCTATCATTTAAGTTTAGCTCTTTATTTTCTTTATATACTTGCATAGCATAATCAAATACTAGGGGAATACCTCTCTCTACTTGACCTCTTATTCCTTCTACCTTGTATTTCAGAAATAATTCTTCTCCATGGCTTGTTACTTTATCTTTGTCTATATTAAACAGCTCATCTTTAACAAGACCCCTAGTCATTTGTTTTATTATTCCTTGAATTTCACCAAAACTTTTTTTATCATTAATTACTTTGGCCACAGCTGCACAACTTATACCTAAAAGAAAAAGCATACCTTTATGAGTGTTGACCCCCTTGGTACCCTTAAACATTTCTTCCTCAGCTTCTATTCCTATACTCCTAATAGCCTTAAATATCTCCTTAGGGGTTGCCTCTCTGAACCCTTCCTCAGCAAATAACACCATATATCGACTAAGGATAGAGGTACTTTTAATAAAAGAGTAGTGATCCATATCCCTATGTGCTCCTTTCGATATGGACGACACTAACCCAGGCGAAGGATATGCAGCTACCTCACAGAGCATTGCTTCAATTGCATATCCTGCTATAACAAACGCTTCATGGGATATTAAATATTTATTTTCCATAGAATTTCTCCATATATTCTGCAAATCTACTTTTAATAAATCCTTCAACCTCTTCTTTACTGTGTTTTTTACTTCTCACACAATTATGAGCTTTGTCGTCACAAATATAGCATTTCCTCATGTCTAAGCCAAAGTCACTTCTACTAATACTTTTAGCTTTCTCATCATATACGTCTAGGTCTACACATCTTCCTAAAATATGATTATCTTCTATGTTAAGTGCCATTTCTTTTATTTCTCTTGCTTCCTTATTTATAGACATAATCACAAGGGGCCCTTCTGCCGTTGTGGTCATTATCTTATAATGAATAGAATATGAAAATATTTCACAAACCATCTGTTCCATAATTTTAGTTATTTCTTGTGAATAGTGATTATCTTTATTTACACCGGGGTAGTTCACTCGAATAACTAGTATTGGCATTTCATACTGCTTAACTAATTTTTTTTGATATTCACTTCTTCTTTCTCTTCCGAGCAATATATCTTCTGCTGTATACATATTATATTAATGAGGAGAATCACTGAATCTTATTTTCCTCATTATCTCCTTTCCTACAGTAGTATTTAAAAATTCCCAGGTTGATCTAGGAACTATTCGTTCTATTTGGTCTACTTTCCCTTCTCTTATTAGGTTCCTCACCTTCGAAGCGCTGATAACCTCCTCCATAAAAGCTTTTCTTTTTACCTCTACAACTTCTACTCCATAGATAGGTAGGATTTCCTTTAAAGAGTGGTTATAGGCTCTTGTAACTTTGCAATAGGGTTCTTCTCCTACAAATCTCTTAGTTATATTTAGAGTTTCACAAAAGTATCTTCCAAAAATTGATGCATCCAGTGTTGTATATGCCTTTAGTATTTCTTCTTCTTTTCTTAAAAAGTAAGATGGGAAGGTAGCCTCAGAAATGATGTATTCGCCGCCTTTAAGCACCCGTACATTATGTAAATGAGAAACACCTTCTTTAACCATTGCATATCTATAATTAAATGGAAATGAGGATTTATCTTCTTCAACTATAAATACAAGCACCTCCATGCTGTGCCTTGCTGCCTCTTCTATCAAATATCTATGACCTAAAGTGAAGGGATTACAATTCATAACTATAGCTGACTTCTTAGTGCTTGTATCTATATCGTATTCTTTTTGTATACCTTTTAAATATTTTTTTATATCGTATATTCCACTTTCAAGCAGAGCTACGTTTTCTATTTTATGTATAAGTTTATATCCCAGGGAGGAGAATATGTTCATATTTTCTACCTTAGTAAATATAAAACTATGATAAATCCCTTCCTCAAAAAGCCTATCTGATACCGCTCCCATAAGTGTGGCTGCTACCCCTTCGCCTCTTAATTCATCCGAAACTGCAAAACACTTAAACACATTTCGAGCTTTAGAACAAGTAGCTTTAATCTCGTCACTTTGCCTAATAACAATAGTATAATCCACGTTGTCATCAAGTTCTAGATCAAAGGTTTGTAAAAAGTCTTTTACCTCTTTTACCTCTTCTTTATTTTTTAGATTAATACTCTGAACGTTAAATCCATACATAAAAATCCCCCTTATATACGTTGTCAATACACATTAAGCCACCTTGGAATTTAAATACATTCGCTTTACCTTCTATTATATATTTATTCTAGAGGAAAAGCTAATATATAGTTTTATTCTTAGCAATATAAATAAAATAAAGCTGAAAGTTGTCCTTTTCAGCTTTATTTTGTATTTTACAGTGGCCTTCTAACTACATCAATTACAGAACCGTCTCTATATTCTATAACTGCAACTATTTCCTCTGAAAGTTCAATTGCCTTTGGTTTACCTGTGATTTTTTCTGCTATGTCTTTGAGTTCTTCAATAGTCATTATAGGCAAATTAGTTCTTCTTAATTTCTCAATTATATCTACTCTTTTGGGATTAACAGCTATTCCTCTTTCTGTTACAATAACATCAATGCACTCTCCTGGGGTTGTTACTGTGGTTACACTATCCTTTATAATTGGAAGTCTTGCCTTCATTAACTGTGTAACAATTATTGTAAGTTTAGCTCCTGCTGCTGTATCACTATGGCCCCCAGAGCCACCCATGATTGCACCATCAGAACCAGTGGTTACATTAACATTAAAATCTGTATCTATTTCTGTAGCACCTAAAATAACTATGTCTAAGTTATTTACAACTGCGCCTTTGTTATCTGGATTTCCATACATGGAAGCTGACATTCTTTGATGTTTATGGGTACCTACATAGGACTGCACTGCCTGTAAATCAAAGCACTGCACATCAAATAAACTTCTAAATAACCCTTCTTTAAACATATCTACAATATATCCAGTTATTCCACCTGAGGCAAAGCTGCCTACTATATCATGTTCCTTCATGTAATTTCTAAGTTCTGCAGCTACTGCAAGGGAAATTCCACCAGCACCTGTTTGAAAGGACATTTCATTTTTAACAAGTCCGGAAGCTATCATAACCTCATTGGCCATTTTAGCTATCTTAAGCCCCACTGGGTCTTTGGTTATCTTTGTAGTACCTGATACTATTCCAGCTGGATCACCAATGGAATCTACCTTTACAACGTAATCTACATATATCTGACTAATTTCTATGGGGCAAGTTGGATAAGGTACTAAATTATCCGTTACTGCTACAACTCGATCTGCACATTCCGCATCTGATACTGCATAGCCTAGAGCTCCACAAGCTGATTTACCATACAATCCATTAATGTTTCCATAGGTATCTGCTGTAGGCGCTGCTATGAAAGCTACATCAATATGTAAATCTCCGCTTTCTATTGCTCTAGCTCTTCCACCATGGGTATGCATTGTCACTGGTGTTTTTAATATTCCCCTTGAAATTTCTTGTGCCACAGGACCTGACATATAATTTGTCACTATTTTAGTAACTACGCCATTTTTGATATGCTCAATTAAAGGTGCATGATTTGGAAAAATAGAGCTTACTGCGATAGTAATATTCTTTATTCCTCTCTTTGCCATAGCCTCTACCACCAAATTCAGTACATGATCGCCATTTCTTAAATGATGATGGAATGAAAC
>CALJTN010000403.1 GCA_937976175.1 uncultured Clostridiaceae bacterium
GGTAGAACTCTTAAAGTCGAGTACGGTAAGGTTGGAATGCTATCAAACTGTGCAATATTGATGAGCTATGGCGATACAGTAGTTATGGTTAATGCAAATGCATCGGAAAAACCAAAGGAAGGTATTGATTTCTTTCCTCTAAGTGTAGAATATGAAGAAAGACTTTATGCTGTTGGTAAAATTCCTGGAGGATTCATCAAGAGAGAAGCAAGACCATCAGAGAGAGCAATTTTAACGGCAAGAGGAATTGATAGACCACTAAGACCATTATTTCCTAAGGGCTATAAAAATGATGTGCAAATTGTTTGTACTGTATTATCAGTTGAACAAGATAACTCACCTGAAATACTTGCTATGAATGCAGCATCATTGGCATTATGTCTATCAAGTATACCTTTTACTGATGCTGTTGCAACGGTTTCAGTGGGTTTAATTAAGGGAAACTTTATATTAAGTCCCACTACAGAAGAAAGAAACGAAAGTTCTATGACTCTTACAGTTTGTGCTACAAAAGACAACGTAACAATGATAGAAGCCAGTGGAGATGAAATACCTGAAGATGTAATGATATCTGCTATTGACTTTGCTTTTGAAGCGTGTAAAAAAATTGTAGAGTTCCAAGAGGAAGCTGTGGCTAAATTTGGAAAGAAAAAAGATACTTTTGAATTTGAAGAAATAGATGAAATTCTCCAAAGTGAAGTTAGAAATTTCTCATTTGATATGACTAAAACTGCAATGTACATAATAGATAAAGATGAGAGAAATTTAATGGTTGATGAAATAAAAGAAAAAATAAAAGTTGAATTCAGTGAAAAATATCCTGATAAAAAGTCAGATATAGGTGAAATTTTTTATAACATTCAAAAAGAAATAGTTAGAAATATGATGTTAAATGATAATAGAAGACCTGATGGAAGAGCATTTGATGAAGTTAGACCAATAAGTTGTGAGGTAGGAATACTTCCAAGAACTCATGGAACTGGTTTATTTACAAGAGGACTTACTCAAGTAATGGGAGTTGCTACACTTGGGGCACTAAAAGAAGTTCAAATGTTAGATGGAATAGGTGAGGAAGATACTAAAAGATACATGCATCATTATAACTTCCCAGCTTATAGCGTAGGAGAAGTTAAACCAATGCGTGGACCTGGAAGAAGAGAAATTGGCCATGGTGCACTAGCTGAAAAAGCAGTAGAACCACTTTTACCATCTATAGAAGATTTTCCATATGCTATTAGAGTAGTATCAGAAGTATTAAGTTCTAATGGTTCAACATCTCAAGCTAGTGTTAGTGCAAGTATATTAGCTCTATTAGATGCAGGGGTTCCAATTAAAAGACCAGCAGCGGGTATTGCAATGGGACTAATTACAAATGAAGACTTATCTAAAGAAAAAGTGTTAACAGACATTCAAGGTATCGAAGATTTCTTTGGTGATATGGACTTTAAAGTTGCTGGAACTGTTAAAGGTATTACAGCTATACAAGTTGACACAAAACTTCACGGCTTGTCTAATTACTGTATTAAAACTGCAATTATAGATGCAAAAAAAGCTAGACTTCATATAATTGAGAAAATGAATCAATGCATTGAAGAGCCAAGAAGTGAACTGTCAAAATATGCTCCTAGAATGTATACACTTAATGTAGAGCCTGACAAGATAAGAGACGTAATAGGAAAAGGTGGAGCAACTATAAAGAAAATTATAGCAGAAACCGGCGTTAAAATAGACACTAATGACGATGGAAAAATTGTAATTATGTCTAATGATAGCGTTAGTGCAAATAAGGCAGTAAAAATAATAGAAGAATTAACTAAATCAGTTAAAGTAGGCGAAATATACTTAGGAAAAGTAACAAAAATTGCAGCTTTCGGATGTTTTGTTGAAATACTTCCAAACAAAGAAGGATTAGTTCATATTTCTAAACTTGATTTTGCTAGAGTAAATAAAGTAGAAGACATTGTTTCAGTTGGGGATGAAATCTTAGTAAAAGTAATGGAAATAGATAACCAAGGAAGAGTTAATCTTTCAAGAAGAGATGCTATTAAAGATAGTGAAAATGAAACTAAAGACAATGAATAATAATAGAAGGGCTTAGATGCCTTTTTATTTTTTTTTATTAATAATATTAGTCTAATATGCACATAGTAAATATAAATTCACATTAAGGAGAATCGCATATGTATAATTTGTTTAAGTTAGACAATGGATTGAGGGTTGTAGTTGAAAATATTGAATATGTAAACTCTGTGAGTGTAGGCTTGTGGGTGGAAAACGGTTCTAGAAATGAAAGTGTAACTAACAGTGGAATATCACATTTTATTGAGCATATGCTTTTTAAGGGAACTTTAAATAGAACCGCAAAAGAAATTGCAGAAACTATTGAAGACGTGGGTGGTCAAATAAATGCGTTTACAGGTAGGGAGGCTACTTGTTTTTATATAAAAGCATTAGATACTTATTTGGAGTTATCCTTAGATATTCTGTCAGATATGCTTTTCAATAGTAATTTTTCGGAAGAGGAAATTGAAAAAGAAAAAGGTGTAGTAATTGAAGAAATAAATATGACTGAAGATTCGCCAGAAGATGTTTTGATGGATTTACATGCAAAAGCAATTTGGAATAATGATTCTATTTCTCTACCTATTTTGGGAACCATAGACACTGTAACATCTTTTAGTAGAAAAACTATACTAGATTATATAGACGCATATTATATACCTGAAAACTCAGTCATATCAATTTCAGGTAAATTTGACATGGAAAACATTGAAAAGTTAGTTGAAAAATATTTTGGTAAATGGGACTGTAATAATAAAAATATTACTGAATATAGTAGTCCTAAAATTCTAAGTCAACATTACTTTAGAAAGAAAGATATTGAACAATTTCATATAAGCCTAGGAATTCCTGGTGTAGAGCTTGGGAGTGATGATACCTATACTCTAATATTATTAAGTAATATATTAGGTGGAGGAGCATCCTCAATATTGTTCCAAAAAATTCGTGAAGATTTAGGTGTGTGCTACTCAATATATTCTTATATATCAGCTTTTAAGAATACAGGAGTTGTAAGCGTTTATGCTGGACTTAGTCCAATACATGCGGAAAGTGCTATTGATGCAATAAAAGAAGAAATTAGTAAGTTTGAGAAACTAGGAATTAGTGATGAAAGATTAAGAAAAGCTAAGGAGCAACTAAAGGGTAGTTATATTTTAGGTCTTGAAAGCACAAGTAGTAGAATGTTTAGCAATGGGAAATCTGTTATGCTTTTAGGAAGAATAAATACACCTAAAGATGTACTTAGAAAAATTAATGAAATAGATATGTTGAGGGTGAATTCCGTAATGGAAAAAACCTTTAGAAAAGGCATAGTAAATTCAGCATACGTAGGCAAAGAAAATGAAAGTCTTCAAAAAATGTTTAAAGGCAATATTATTTCTATAGATAAGTAAATTTATTTATGAAAATGTAGAAAGTATGCATAACTCCTTAATATATTCCATAGTATTCTAGGGTATGAAAATAAATAAAAATTACTAGTTGTTTATTTTTATGCTCTTCAGAGAAGTGTTAAGGAGGAAGATAATATGGAAGAAAATATAAAACTCTATAGTGAAATGGAGAGGTATGAAATTATTAACATTAATGATGGTGATAAATATAACAACTTAGGTAGTAATGATGTAGTAATTGATGAGAATGGTATTTTGAAGTTTTTAATAATAAATGAAGGTAGTTCTAAATTTAGTTTTTTTCATAATAGTGATATAATTGAAGTGCCTTGGGAATATGTTAAAAAAATTGGTTCTAGAACTATAATAATTGATGTTGATAATGAATTTTTAAAAAAATCCCATATTTAATAACATTTCAGAAGGAAAGACTACCACTTTAATAAGTGGTAGTTCTCCAATGGAATAAAGTCAAAATTTAAGTGTGAGCATAAATCTCCTTCTGAAGCCGTTAGTAATGAAGCTTGTAAGAAGATGATTAATTTGGGAGGACGGAAATGAAAATTTTAGTACAGAAGTTTGGAGGTACATCCGTTTCAACGGAGGAAAAAAGAAAACTAGTAGTAAGCAAAGTTTTAAATGCAAAGTCCAAGGGATACTTACCAGTGGTAATTGTCTCCGCCATGGGAAGAAAAGGTGAACCTTATGCTACAGACACACTGCTATCGCTTATAGATGATGATTTTAAAGCTGTAAACCCCTTAGCAATAGACCTGCTAATGAGTTGTGGTGAAACTATAAGTACTGTAGTAATGTGTAATGAACTAAATAATAATAATATTGATGCTGTGCCTTTAACTGGGGGACAAGCAGGTATAATTACAGATTCTAATTATAACAATGCAGCTATACTTGATGTAGACACAAAGAAGCTACTAGATATTTTGCAAAAGGGAAAAATCCCTGTAGTAGCAGGATTTCAAGGGAAAGACCAGAATGGGTATATTACTACCTTAGGCAGAGGCGGAAGTGATGTTACTGCTGCAATGCTAGGTGCAGCACTTAATGCAGTGGAGACTCAAATATACACTGATGTAGATGGAATTATGACAGCAGATCCAAGAATAGTTTCTGAAGCCACCTTAATAAAAAAAATAAGCTATGATGAAATTTTTCAATTTGCGGATCAAGGAGCAAAAGTAATACACCCAAGGGCAGTTGAGATATCTAAAAAATATAATGTACCATTAGTAATAAAAAATACTATGAATGATTGTGACGGAACAATTATTAGTAATTTAGGAACTAGTGCCTCAGAGAATATAATTACAGGCATTACACATATGAATAATAGAGTTCAGATAAAGATATGCAAAAATTCACATTCAAGCTATGAGGATTTCTTTGATATTTTAGCTGCAAACCTTATAAGTATAGACCTTATAAATGTTTTCCCTAAAGAAAAGATATTTACTATTGATGAAAAAGACTTTACTAAGTTTGAAAGTTTAGTAAAGGAACTTAATGTGTCTTACTCTTTTGTAAAGGATTGTAGTAAACTTTCAATTATTGGTTCGAAAATGAGAGGTATACCTGGTGTTATGGCCAGAATACTTAAAGCATTGACTAGAGAAGGTATCGAAGTATTACAAACAGCAGATTCTCATATGACTATATGGTGTCTTGTAGAAACTGCATATGCTGAAAAAGCAATTAATGCACTGCACAAAGAATTTAAATTAGGATAGAAGATGTATATAGTTTCTCTTAATGCACAAAATAAAAATGGATTAGGAGGAATGCAAATGCCAAAAAGTGAAAAAAACAAAGAAGAGAAGAAAAAAGAAGAGAATCAAAAGATTCCAAATGAACATGTTGAAAATATTAAAGAACTGGGAATGACTAATATTCCAACTCAGGATGATAGAATTCAAATTTTGCCAATTATAGGTCAGATAGAAGGACATATGATGTTATCGCCTCAAACGAAGGCTACAAAATATGAACATGTTATTCCCCAATTAATTGCTATGGAGAGAGATGAAAAAGTAAAAGGAATTCTTATAGTTTTAAATACCGTAGGCGGAGATGTGGAAGCAGGACTGGCAATATCAGAAATGATTAGAAGTCTTAGTAAACCAACTGTGTCACTTGTTGTAGGTGGAGGTCACTCTATAGGCGTGCCCTTAGCAACTGCAGCTAAGTACTCATTCATTTCACCTTCTGCAACTATGATAATTCACCCTATAAGAATGAACGGTCTCATAATAGGGGTACCGCAAACTTTTGAGTATTTTAATAAAATGCAAGAAAGAATAATTGATTTTATTATTAGGACCTCACGTATTGATAAGGAAACCGTAAGGCGGTTAATGCTTCAAACTGATGAGCTTTTGAATGATATGGGCACTATACTTATCGGAAAACAGGCAGTTGATAATGGTCTAATAGATGAAGTGGGTGGTATTAGCGAGGCGCTATCAAAATTAAATGAAATGATAGATAAAGTATAAGAATAGATATAAATAGGTCTTAAAGACCTATTTATATCTATTTTACTAATTGTAACCATATATATTTCAGACTAATAAAAGTCTTTTGTAGAATTTGTTTGAAATTCATTTATAAATCTATTGAAAGTTAGAGGAGATTTCTAAGTCTTGTAGAAATATAAGAATGGAGGTGATAATTTGACTAGAAAAAAAACTAAATCTAAAGTTGCAAGTAGTGTAAATACTGACAGTGAAATTTTTGGAATCATTTTAATAACAATAGGCATATTAATTTTGTTTAGTATATTTTCTACTATGTTTTCAAGTTCAGACTCTGTATCAGGAATGATTGGTGGTTTTATTAATCACATACTTTTTGCAGTATTAGGTGTGGGCGCATACCTTTTGCCATTTTTGATAATATTTATTGGTATTTGTCACATAGTTAAGAAAGGTAAAATAAATTTCAATAAAAAGTTTTATGGAATAATGCTCTTTATAATTAATACATTACTATTTATACAGATGGTATCTTTACATAAGTATTATGCTAAGGGCGAGTTTTTAATGGGAATAAATAAGATATACAATGCAGACAATGTATTGCATGGGGGCATTATTAGTTATTCAGTTGATGTGCCAATGCATGCACTATTTGGTGCTGCAGGAAGCTATATAATATTTATTGGTATTTATGTTATATGTTTAATTTTAATATTGAAAATATCCTTGCATGATACATTTTTTCATCTAAGAACTAAGTTTAGTCTTAAAAAGACAACTACCAATAATGTTACTAAGGACTTATGCATAGACCACGAGGATAGGCAAGAAGAATTAATAGTTTCTAGTAGCGATAAAAATGAATCTATTAAAGATGTTAGCAATAAAATTAAAATATTTGATTTTATAAAGTCAAACGAAGTTGCGGCTGAAAAAGAATCATTAAGTAGAGAAGAAATTGTCAGTGATATTAGGAATGGCAATGTACCCAGTTCAAAAGAAAGTGGCGTAGATAATTCAATTAAACAGGAGTTAGAAGAGCAAATTGAATTAAATAGCGCAAGTGCTGAGTTAAGCTATAAATATGAATATCCTACTGTAGAATTATTGAATGAAAATACTACTTCAAAAATGAATAAAAATGATAAAAGGGAGCTATTAAATAATGCCAATAAGCTACAAGAAACATTAAGTAGCTTCGGAGTTGAGGCAAAAGTTATTCAAGTTACAAAAGGACCCTCAGTAACAAGATTTGAACTTCAACCAAATGCTGGTGTTAAGGTAAGTAAAATTGTGAACTTAGCAGATGATATTGCTCTTAATTTAGCTTCTTCTGGGGTAAGAATTGAGGCGCCTATACCAGGGAAGGCTGCTGTGGGTATAGAAGTACCAAATAAAGATTTAAGCGCAGTATATTTAAGGGAAGTAATAGAGTCTAGTGAATTTACCGCTACAAATAAAAATTTATCCTTTAGTTTAGGAAAAGATATAGGCGGTAATTGTGTTGTTTCGGATTTAACAAAAATGCCACATATGCTTGTTGCGGGTGCTACAGGCTCTGGAAAAAGTGTGTGTATAAATTCCTTGATAATAAGTTTACTCTATAAATATTCTCCAGAGGATGTAAAGCTCTTATTAATTGATCCAAAGGTTGTTGAGCTAAATATTTATAATGGTATACCTCATCTACTCATTCCAGTTGTAACAGACCCGAAAAAGGCTGCAGGGGCTTTAAATTGGGCCGTAAATGAAATGACAAGAAGGTATAAACTTTTCGCTGAAAACAACGTAAGAAATATTGAAGGCTACAATGAGTTAGTTAATAAAGGAATTGCTGAGAATAAACTGCCTTGGATAGTAATTATAATTGATGAGTTAGCAGACTTAATGATGGTTTGCGCTAATGATGTAGAAGATTACATTGGTAGGCTAGCACAAATGGCAAGAGCAGCAGGAATGCATTTAGTAATTGCAACTCAAAGGCCATCTGTTGACGTTATTACAGGTGTGATAAAGGCAAATATACCTTCAAGAATATCTTTTGCAGTTTCAAGTCAGATAGATTCAAGAACAATTTTGGATTCTGCTGGAGCTGAGAAATTACTGGGAAAAGGGGATATGCTTTTTTATCCAGTGGGAGAGGCGAAACCAGTTAGAATACAAGGAGCCTTTGTATCAGAAGAAGAGGTTGAACGAATAGTTGATTTTATAAAAAATCAGAAAACAGAATTAAACTATGAAAAAGAAATAATAGATGAAATAGAAGGTAGCTCAAGTAATAAAGATGAAGATGACGTTATTGATGAATTATTAAATGAAGCAATTAGAATAGTAGTTGAAAATGGTCAGGCTTCCACTTCCTTGTTGCAACGTAAGCTAAAAATAGGTTATAATAGAGCAGCAAGAATTATAGAACAAATGGAGGAACGTAAAATTATTTCGGGTAGAAATGGAAGTAAACCTAGAGAAATACTATTAAGTGACAGTGAACTAAAAGACTAATACAATAAGTTTTTGTAAAAAAGTTATAAATACCCTTGTTTAATTTGCAAATCATATTTACAATAATTTATATGTACAGATGTAGGAGGATGACTGGTGGAAAAATTAAAGGTTGGAGTTATAAATTTAGGTTGTGATAAAAATAGAATTGATAGTGAGATTATAATAGGTAGTTTAAGTGAAAAATATGATATGACAAATGACCCTAAAATAGCAGATATAATTTTGGTGAATACTTGTGGCTTCATAGAGTCTTCAAAACAAGAGTCCATAGACACTATTTTAGAAATGTCAAAGTATAAAGAGAAGTATAACTGTTCAGTATTAATTGCCACGGGTTGCCTTACTCAACGTTATGGAGCGGAACTACTAGAACTTATGCCAGAACTTGATATTATTTTAGGTGTTAACGATTATAATAAATTATTAAGCAGTATAGAAGAGGTGCGTAGCAAAAATATAAAGATAGAACATTGCACTTATAGTGATGAAAATATTAACGAAGGACAGAGGGTATTAACAACAGGAACCTACTCAGCCTATGTAAGAATATCTGAGGGGTGTGATAATGCTTGTTCATATTGCGCCATACCTAATATTAGAGGAAAATATAGAAGCAGGAAAATGGAAAAAATAGTTCAAGAGGTTAAAGACTTAAGCGAACATGGCTGCAAGGAAATTATTTTAGTTGCTCAAGATACCACTAGATATGGGATGGACTTATATGGTGAAAAAAATCTACATAAACTAATAAGCGAGATTTCAAAAGTACAGGGAATTGAATGGATTAGAGTGCTTTACTGCTATGCAGAAGAAATTACGGATGAAATTATTAATGAAATAGCTTTAAATGATAAAGTTTGTAAATATGTAGATATACCAATTCAACACATAAGCGACGATATTCTTAAATCCATGAGAAGGAAAGGAAGAAAGAATATTATCACGGAAAACATAAATAAGATGAGAAAGAACATTAATGGATTAAATCTTAGGACTTCACTAATTGTTGGATTTCCAGGAGAAACTGAAGAGAACTTTGAAGAATTAAAACAGTTTATTAAGGAAATTAAATTTGATAAATTAGGAGTGTTTAAGTACTCCATGGAAGATGGTACTGCAGCTGCAGAAATGAAAAATCAAATTTCAGAAGAAGTGAAAATAAGTCGTGAAGAAGAATTAATGATAATACAACAAAGGATATCCAAAGAGTTAAACAACAAGAAAATAGGTAGAATCTACAAGGTTTTAGTAGAAGGCTTTAATGGTAACACTTACTTCGGTAGAAGTTATGAAATGGCACCAGAAGTTGATGGAACTATTTTCTTTGAAGCAGATAAAGTTTATAATAAGGGAGAATTTGTTACAATCAAAGTTACTGAAGCTTTAGAATATGATTTAATAGGAGTTGTATGCTATGAATCTTGCGAATAAACTTACAATGATGCGAATTTTCTTAGTTCCTATATTTTTAATATTTATAGCAGCTAAAAACATAACATATGGAAGAGAGCTAGCTACTATTATTTTCATATTAGCTTCTCTTACTGATAAATTAGATGGCTATATAGCTAGGAGTAGAAACCAAATAACTAACTTTGGTAAATTTATGGATCCTCTAGCAGATAAACTGCTTGTAACTGCTGCACTTGTTTCATTAGTGGAGCTTCAGATTGTGCATAGCTGGGTAGCTATGATTATAATTGCTAGAGAATTTGCAGTTTCAGGACTTCGAACAATAGCTGCCTCAGAAGGAAAAGTAATTGCAGCTAGCTATTGGGGAAAGATAAAAACTGTTGTTCAAATAGTAGCTATAATTGCAGCATTATTAAATTTATCTTATGTAAATCCAATTTTAAAGACATTAACGGATGTTTCTATGGCTGCTGCGGTGATAATTACAATAATATCAGGTGTGGACTATTTCATTAAAAATAAAGGTGCTATTAGAATTGACAAGTGATTAAATTCTTAGAATTTGTTAATAATACAAATAAAAGGTTCCTACAGTGTAAAAAAGTGGGAACTTTTATTTTGTATGTTGACGCTATAAAATAAATGGTGTATAATTAATTTAGAACAAATGTTCGTTAATAAAAGGATGGTGAACCCAAAGGGGAAATTTATGAATAATGAGAAGTTAAAAGCCTTAGAAGCTGCTATGGGTCAAATAGAAAAGCAATTTGGTAAAGGTTCTATAATGAAACTGGGAGAAAATAGTATTTTAAATTTAGATGGTATTTCTACTGGGTGTTTAGGCCTTGATATAGGATTAGGTATAGGTGGAGTGCCTAGAGGAAGAATAATTGAAGTTTTTGGTCCAGAATCTTCAGGTAAAACTACAGTTGCACTTCACATAGTTGCAGAAGCACAAAAAAATGGTGGTACAGCTGCATTTATAGATGCAGAACATGCTTTAGATCCTGTTTATGCTAAATCACTAGGCGTTGATATAGATAACTTAATAGTTTCTCAACCAGACACCGGTGAGCAGGCGTTAGAGATTACGGAGGCGCTAGTCCGATCAGGAGCTATCGATGCTATTATTGTGGATTCAGTGGCTGCCTTGGTGCCTAAAGCTGAAATAGAAGGGGAAATGGGAGACTCTCATGTAGGACTTCAAGCAAGACTTATGTCACAAGCTTTAAGAAAACTTGCTGGTTCTATAAATAAATCAAAATGTGTTCTTGTATTTATAAATCAATTAAGAGAAAAAGTTGGCGTAATGTTTGGAAATCCAGAAGTAACTCCTGGTGGTAGAGCATTAAAATTTTATGCCTCTGTTAGAATGGATGTTAGAAAAATAGATACAATTAAGCAAGGCGATGAATTTATGGGGAATAGGACAAGAATAAAAATAGTCAAAAATAAAGTAGCTCCTCCATTTAAGCAAGCTGAGTTTGATATTATGTACGGTGCAGGCATATCTAGAGAGGGCGATGTTTTAGATATAGGAGTTAAAGAAGAAATTGTACAAAAAAGTGGAGCTTGGTTCTCCTATGGAGATGCGCGTCTGGGTCAAGGAAGAGAAAATGCAAAACAGTACTTCAAAGAAAACCCTATGCTTATGTTAGAGATAGAAAACAAAATTAGAGAAAAATACAATTTGCCACTATACAAAAATCCAGAGGTTGATAAGAAAGAAGCATAAAAGCAAGTTTTCACTTGCTTTTTCTTTAATTTAAAATTAATTATAAAACCTATAAGATATTGTAATTAAGCCTGTATATTCTAAGTATAATTAAGGAATATTAATATTATAGTATTAAATTTATAATTTTCAAAGGGTAATCTGATGACTTTATTATAAATATTATAAGTAAAATAACTTATTTAAATGTTATAATCTTGACATTAATTGAAAAGTAATATAAAATAAATACAAATACTGGTTTAGCATATTCAAATTGCTACCAATTGAATAAATATGGCACCTTTTCTAGCTTTCATGTTTACTCTTAAATAGACTGGAAAATAAGCAAAGGAGGTGTTGATATCAATGTGGACTATAAGTCAAACAACGCTCATAATAGTTTGTGCTATTTTGGTTGTTGTTTTAGTAGGTATTTTTGTTGTAATTTATTTTAGAAAAAATATATCTCAAGCAAATATTTCTAAGGCTCAAGAAGAAGCTAAAAGAATTCTTGACGAAAGTGTAAAAGATGCTGAGTCAAAAAAGAAAGAAGCTATTTTGGAGGCCAAAGAAGAAGTTCATAGACTTAGAACTGAGTTAGAAAAAGAATCAAGAGAAAGACGTAATGAAGTTCAAAGGTTAGAAAGAAGAAATATCCAAAGAGAAGAATCTTTAGATAAAAAAAGTGATGTGCTGGAGAGAAAAGAAGAAAATCTTAATAAAAAACAACAAGAGATTGAGATGTTAGAAGCAAGTGTACAAGATTTATACACGAAGCAAAGGGAAGAATTAGAAAGATTATCAGGGTTAACATCTGATGAAGCAAAACAAGTGTTATTAGATGAAATTAAAAAAGAAATTAAACATGATGCTGCAATTATGATTAAAGAAATTGAAACTAAAGCAAAAGAAGAAGCTGATAAAAAAGCAAGGGAAATTATTACTTATGCTATTCAAAGATGTGCAGCGGATCACGTTGCAGAAACAACAGTTCATGTGGTTTCTCTTCCGAATGATGAGATGAAAGGAAGGATAATAGGTAGAGAGGGTAGAAATATTCGAACTCTAGAAACACTTACAGGCGTAGATTTAATAATAGATGATACACCTGAAGCAGTAATCCTTTCAGGATTTGATCCTATAAGGCGTGAGGTTGCTAGGATAGCACTTGAGAAGCTAATAGTGGATGGAAGAATTCATCCTGCTAGAATTGAGGAAATGGTAGAAAAAGCTAAAAAAGAGGTTGAGAGCGATATAAGAGAGGAAGGGGAACAAGCAACTTTTGAAACAGGAGTGCATGGTCTTCATTCAGAAATTATTAGGCTACTTGGAAGACTTAAATACAGAACTAGTTATGGTCAAAATGTATTAAAGCATTCTATAGAAGTTTCATATTTAGCTGGACTTATGGCCTCAGAACTTGGAATTGACCCAACTCTTGCTAAAAGATGTGGACTGCTTCATGATATAGGTAAAGCTGTAGACCATGAAGTTGAAGGCCCGCATGCGCTTATTGGTGCAGAAATAGCAAAAAAACACCATGAATCACCTATTGTAGTAAATGCTATTGGAGCTCATCATGGTGATGTTGAGTTACAATCTCTTGAAGCGATACTAGTTCAAGCAGCAGATGCAATATCAGCTGCAAGACCAGGTGCAAGGAGAGAAACTTTGGAAGCTTACATTAAAAGATTAGAAAAGTTAGAAGAAATTGCAAATTCATATGAAGGTGTAGAAAAGTCATATGCTATTCAAGCTGGAAGAGAAGTTCGAATTATGATTAAACCAGAAATAATTGATGATGCAGGCGCTGTTGAAATGGCAAGAAATCTAGTTAAAAGAATTGAAAATGAACTAGAGTATCCAGGTCAAATTAAAGTGAATGTAATCAGAGAAACTCGAGCTATTGATTATGCTAAATAAACCAATATAATATTAAATCCTTTTAAAATTTAGATAACTTCCAAATTTTAAGAGGATTTTTTTTATATTTGTAGAATAGTATAAATATAGCAATTAAATGTACTAATAGGAGGTTTATTATGGAAGTATTAAAAGTTTCAGCAAAATCAAGCCCAAATTCAGTAGCAGGAGCACTAGCAGGCGTTTTAAGAGAAAGAGGTGCAGCGGAGATTCAAGCAATAGGTGCTGGTGCAATCAATCAAGCAGTTAAGGCTGTTGCTATAGCAAGAGGTTTTGTTGCGCCAAGTGGTGTTGATTTGGTATGTATACCGGCCTTTACAGATATTATAATAGATGGAGAAGAAAGAACAGCAATTAAGTTAATAGTTCAACCTAGATAATGAATATACAAAGAGCTTGAAGAACAAGCTCTTTATTTTTTTAGTAAATCATAGAATATACATTATTTAGAGAAAATTTGTAATGAAAAAAATGTTATTCTATTTACATTACAAAAAAAAGATGATATATTATTAATATATGAATTATATCCTTCATTTTTTTTGTAAATGAAGCTAATAATTCAATTATCTCAATTAAGTAAAATTTATATAAAAATATACAAATAATATAAGTCTTGGGGGTAAGAAAAATGTTATTATCTAAAAAAGCTGAACAGATATCACCATCTTTAACATTGGCTATAGATGCAAAGGCAAAAAAAATGAAGGCTGATGGCATAGATGTAATAGGATTCGGTGCTGGTGAACCTGACTTTAACACACCGAGAAACATTCAAGATGCAGCTATAAAAGCAATTCAAGAAGGGATGACCAAATATACAGCTACGTCAGGTATTATTGAGTTAAAGCAGGCAATAATTCGAAAATTAAAGGATGACAATAACTTAAATTATGTACCATCTCAAATTATAGTTTCAACTGGAGCAAAACAATCCTTAGCTAATGCTTTTCAAGCTATTTTAAATCCTGGGGACGAAGTTTTAATCGGAGTTCCATACTGGGTTAGTTACCCAGAATTAGTTATGCTAGCAGATGGCGAACCTGTATATGTAGAAACAGAAGAAGTTAATGCGTTTAAATTAACAATTGAAAGCCTTAATAGAGCAATAACTTCCAAATCTAAAGCTATAGTATTGAATAGTCCCAATAATCCTACAGGAACAGTATATTCAAAGGAAGAACTTATAGAGATTGCTGAGTTTGCAAAAATAAATAACTTAATAATAATATCAGATGAGATTTATGAGAAATTATTATATGGAAATAGTGGTCATATTAGTATAGCAAGTCTTTCAGAAGATGCCTACAATAGAACTATAGTGATCAACGGTGTTTCTAAGGCTTATGCTATGACGGGATGGAGAATAGGGTATGCGGCGGCGAGTGCTGAATTAGTAGCATTAATGTCTAATATTCAAAGTCATACTACGTCTAATCCTAATTCAATTGCTCAATATGCATCAGTTGAAGCTTTAAATGGACAACAAAATGATATTAATAAAATGATTGAGCAATTTAAGCTAAGGCGAGATTACATGGTAGAAAGAATTAACAGCATTAAGAATTTATCGTGTATTAAACCTGAAGGTGCTTTTTATGTTATGGTAAACATTTCAAATGTTTTAAATAAATCTATAGATGGGAAAATAATAAAAGACTCACTTGCCTTTTCAGAATTATTACTTGAAAAGGAAAAAGTTGCTGTTATACCCGGTATAGCATTTGGAGTAGATAATTACATTAGACTCTCTTATGCTACGTCCATGGAAAATATAAAAAATGGACTTGATAGGATAGAAAGGTTTGCTCAGAATATTTAAAATTGATTTACATGCTTTTTAATGATATTATAATAGTATGGGCTAGTAGATAAGAGGATTTATCTTAGCTCATGCTATTATTAAAGTATTGAGGTGAAGTGAATTGGTAACAAAAGAAGTGATGGTCAGTAACCCCAAAGGATTACACGCGAGACCAGCTACATTATTAGTAAGAAAAGCAGCTTCTTTCAAATCAGATATAGGTATAGAATATATGGGTAAAAAAGCTAACATTAAGAGTTTAATAGGTATTCTATCTTTAGGAGTTGGTCCTAATAATATTGTAAACGTTATAGCTAATGGTGCTGATGAAAAATTAGCCTTAGAAGAAATTATAAAGCTAATTAATTCTTTAGAAGAATAATTATAACCTATATATTTTAAAAAGCTGCTAACGTATTGTTCGCAGCTTTTTAAAATATATAATACTACAGCACAGTAGGTGATTATTTAAAGGGGGTATATATGCTAAATAAACTTATGGAGTTCAATTATAATTCAGACCTAGTTTTAAATAACAAGCATTTTATATTGCATTTCCTTGAAATTAAATCTAGGAAAAGTACTTATACTGCTAAAAGCTATGAGTGTGATATAAAAGATTTTTTTTGCGTGCCTTCTATTTGTGATATTACCTTAGAAGATATTAAAAAAGTATCTATATTGCACACGCAAAATTACATAATGAAATTAATGGATAGGAATATGTCTTCTGCTACTATAAATAGAAAAGTATCATCATTAAGTGCCCTCTATAAATGGTTATTAAAATACCAAGACAATTCTACAGGTATTCATATAATTAAATATAATCCTTTTGGAAATTTAAAAGAAGAGAAACCGGTAATAAATAATAAGGAAACTGATTTTTTAACAAAAGAAGAATGCAAGGTTTTATTAAATAGTATAGATACATCTACTATATTAGGTCATAGAAATAAAACTATAATAGCCCTTGCTTTAACCACTGCTTTAAGAAAATCTGAGATTATAAATATTAAAATAAATCATATTACGACGCATACGGGGTATGATGTAGTGAGAGTAAGGAGAAAAGGCGGTAAAGAGGATATAGTAAAACTTCAAGGAAGTGTTCTCCTTATGATTAATGAGTATATTAAGTTGACTGGGAGGGATAAGTCATCCAGTGATCAGGAATATTTATTCATTGGCCACGGAGCCAATGGTAATAACAAAGAAAAATTAGATGCAAGCACCTTAAATTACATGATAAAAAAAGTATGTAAAAACGCAGGTATAGATAAAAATTTGCGGGTTCATTCCACTAGGCATACAGCCATTACACTAGCAATCTTAGCGGGTGCTACTGCGGAGAAAGTTAGGGATTTTGCGGCACATAAAAATTTAGCTACTACTAATAGGTATATTCACTCAGTAGATAAGCTTAAAAATAATGCAGGAGATTTAATAGATGTATTTTAGCTATGATGTAGTAAGGAAACTTTCTTGTTGAGTCCTTAATTTTTAATGTGTAAGATGGAAAATTATTATTAAAATGTTAAGTTACAACAAAGATTAAAATAATGTTAAAGGTGATTCCCTTAAAGAAAGTGGAGACTGAAAAACTCTAATTTTTTTAGGGGATTTTTATATGTATTGTAAATACAATTTATACCAAGTGTATTTACACAAAGATGTTATGATGATATTATTGTAATATATTACCAATTAATTAAATTATTTTAAGCTTAAGGAAGTGAATTACATGAAAAAGAATAGAATAAATATGATAACAGGAAGTATAATTATTTTAGTAACTAGTATAATTATATTTTCGTCTTTAACCATTAAAAAAGGTAAGGCAAGTGTAAAGTTAAGTGATTATGATAGCTATAAAAAAAATATTATGGTGGCTGTTAATTATAAGGGGAAGTGGGGTTTTATAGATAGGGTAGGTCAGTGGATTATTAAGCCTAGGTTTAATGCAGCAGGAAAATTTTCAGAGGGACTGGCTCCTGCTAAGTATGAAAATAAGTATGGGTATGTAGATTTTAATGGAGATTGGAGTATTAAACCAAGCTTTGATAATGCATTTAGTTTTTCAGAGGGGTTAGCACTAGTAACAGTAAATGGTAAGTGTGGATTTATAAATAGAACAGGTGATGTGGTTATAGAGCCAAAACTTAGAGAAACTTCACTTAGTAATTTTAAAGAAGGTGCCGCAGTGGTGTGCATTGATGGGAAATGGGGATGCATAGATAAGAGTGGTGAGTTTATAGTTGAACCTAAGTTTGATGATATAGGTAATTACTCTAGAAATTTTGAAATTGTAAAGTTCTCCGAAGGCTTAATACCTGCTTTTTATAATAATAAATGGGGATACTTGGATAAGGAAGGGAAGTTCCAAATAGAAGCAAAGTTTGATGATGCAGAAGATTTTTCTGAAGGATTAGCTTTTGTTAAAGTTAATAACAAATGGGGTACTATTACTAGGGATGCTAAATTCTTAATAGAACCTAAATTTGAAGATGTAGTGGATTTTTCAGATGGCTTAGCGGCAGTAAAGATAGAAAATAAGTGGGGAGTAATAAATAAAAAAGGAGAGATGGTAATAGAACCTGGCTTTGAAATTAGTCCTTATTTTAGATTGAAGTACTCGGATGGACTAGCGGTAATTGAGGAAAATCATAAATGGGGCTATTTAGACAGTACAGGGAGCTGGGTTATTCCTCCTACCTTTGATTCCGCTTCAAACTTCTCAGAAGGTGTAGCGGCAGTTAAAGTTGATGGTAAATGGGGGTTTATAGATAAGGAAGGTAAATTTGTTATAAAACCTAAATTTCAGAATGTATTTGATTTTTAACATGAGCCTAGTATACAATCTTTTAAACAAGAATTAAATAAAATATATTTAAGGGCATTATGTTATGTAAATCACGGTATATTATATTTATATATAGTATAGTATAAAATAATATATGAATTAGTAGGTGGTTAAAAACATGAAAAAAATAGCTGTGTTAAGGTGTTTTAAAGTTTCTAGCAAGTGTTCTGGTTCAGGGTGCACAAAGGCATTTAATCAGAAGACTGCTTCTTTTAATGATTACGAGGACACTTTACAAATGGAAATGTCAATACCTTGTAGTGGGTGTAGTGAAGATTCGTTAAAAGAAGTACTTGAGTTTTCAAAAAAATTAAAGCTGCAGGGAGTGGAGAGTATACATTTATCCACCTGCATAAGGGCAAAATGCCCTTATTACCAGGAATTTACTGAGGAACTTTCAGAGGACTTTAAGGTAGTTGGATATACTCATGGGAGTAAAAAAAATACAGAAAAATATTTATAAAGTAGTTATTTCAATTTAATTAGTATGAAGTGATGGAAGGAAACAGTAAAGGAATAAGAATATTACTGTTTTTTTTTGTTGGCAAACATTTGTTTGTATAAAACCTCTTTCTATTGTCAATAATTTTAAAAAGTTATTTAATAACATTTTAGAAGGAAAATCATTCTAAAGCCTTAATAAGGTACTTTAGTGGATTAAAAGAGGAGAGATATTATGAACAATGTATCATTAATTGGAAGAATAACAAAAGATTTGGAGCTTAAGAATTTTAATGATGGAAAAGGGTTTTATACTAAATTCACATTGGCAATTAATAGAAGAGCGCGCAAAGATTCAGAACCAGAAGCGGATTTCATAAGTATTTTGGTATGGAACGCTTTAGCAGAAACAATGTGCAAATATTTAGGAAAAGGAAGCCAAATTGGTTTGACAGGTAGGCTTTGCAGTAGTAGCTTTATGGATAAAGACGGAAACAAAAGATATAGTACAGAAGTTGTAGCAGAAGATTTTAAATTTCTAGATAAAAAGAAGGATATAGTATAATTTTATTTAAAAAAGATTGCATTTGTAGTAATATATATATTAGTTTATATAATATGGAGGTGCGTTTATGAAGACTATTGTTATAGCAGGAGGATGTTTTTGGGGTGTAGAGGCGTATATGTCAAGAATAGATGGAATCCTTGGAACTAAGGTTGGATATGCTAATGGTACAAAGAAAAACCCTACATACAATGAGGTTTGCCTTGGAGACACAGGACATACAGAAGCTTGCTTAATAAATTATGATGAATCCGCGGTATCTCTAGAAAAAATATTAAATAAATTTTGGGGAATAATAGACCCTACGGTTTCCGATAGACAAGGACCTGATATAGGTAATCAATATAGAACTGGCATTTATTACACTGATAAGAAGGATTTAGATACTATATTAAAAACAAAGGATGAAGTTCAAATTAGATATCATAAGCCCATAGTTACAGAAATAGAACCATTATCTTGTTTTTATGATGCTGAAGATTACCACCAAAAGTATTTGCAAAAAAATCCTGGAGGTTACTGTCATATTGACTTAAATAATCACTAAGCTAAACCATAATCTACCATGATGCAATGTTAGCATTTAAAAAGGGAAAGCCGGTAAAATGGAAAGTGAAAACTTACACTTTCCGTTTTACCGGCTTTAGTACATGGTATATATACAGATTTAAATTAAAAAGGATGCTGTAGTTTTAAGTGGTTACAGTATTTCCTTGGAAATATATTACATAAACTTATATTTGACGTGATAGTAAAACCAGAAGTTATTTTTGAATAATTGATTTTTTATATATATACTTATATAATTCATCATGAAGACTTATTTATTTTCATATGCCTTAGTTAAAATAATATTAGGATGTGGTAAAGTGGAAGAACGTTTGCAAAAATTCATGGCAAGGTGTGGAGTTGCTTCACGAAGAAAATGTGAGGAAATAATTACAGAAGGAAGAGTAAAGGTAAATAGTTTTGTAGTTACAGAACTTGGATATAAGGTTGATCCAGGTGAAGATAAGGTATATGTAGATGATAAGATTATTAGTGTAGAAGAAAATAAAGTTTACATTGCGTTAAATAAACCAGAAGGCATCGTATCTACTGTAAAGGATGAAAAAGAAAGAAAAACAATTTTAGATCTAGTGCAGATAGAAGAACGAATATACCCTATAGGGCGCTTGGATTATGATACATCTGGTTTAATTATACTAACTAATGACGGAGATATCTATAATAAGGTTATTCATCCAAGGCAAGTAATTAACAAAGTGTACATAGCACTACTAGAAGGATGTCCAACTCAGCAGGAAATATCAAACTTTTGCAATGGTGTGGATATTGGGGGGTATATTACAGCAAAAGCAGGTTTTGAAATAACTAAGAGAGTGGGCTTGAACTGTAAGGTTACAATTACTATACATGAAGGAAAGAACCGACAAATTAGAAAAATGTGTGATGCTATAGGTCACCCGGTTATAGCACTAAAAAGAATCTCTGTTGGTAACATTACACTGGGAGATATGGAAAAGGGCTCCTGGAGGAACTTAACTGAAGAGGAAATAAGGTATCTAAAAGATCTATAATTAAGTTCATATATATATAGTAGTAAGACGTTGGTGATTTAAGAAAATGAATTATTCTAAACTTATTAAATTATATTCTTTATAATATTTACTTTTGTATTCTAAGGAAAAAAACTTAGTTTTCTGTGAGTGATTGAATTATAAGGGCTATAGATAATAAAGTAACAAATAGAGTTGCAGGGAATTATAAATATAAATATTAAAATGAATAATTCATTGAAACTATGTTCAATAAATGATAAAATGAAGTAAATATTTCACTTTATCATTTATTGAAGTTTTTATTTCATATAGATAGGTGGTAACATGGGGGGGACTAATCACTATGGAAAATAACAAGCAAGATTTGATGAGATCCATTCAAGTCAAATTTCCACGTTTAAGCAAGGGTCAAAAATTAATTGCAGAGTATATTTTAAAGCATTATGATAAGGCTGCGTTTATGACAGCAGCCAAACTTGGGAATAGTGTAGGTGTAAGTGAATCTACAGTAGTAAGATTTGCTAATGAGTTAGGTTTTAGTGGATATCCGAAATTGCAGAAAGCTCTTCAGGAACTAATTAAAAACAAACTAACTACGGTGCAAAGGATTGAGTTATCTAATGATTTCATTACACAAGAAAATGCGCTAAAAGGTGTATTAAAAGCTGATATGGAGAATATTCGAGCTACTCTTGAAAAGATAAATCATAAAACTTTCGAAGACGTAGTAAATTCATTGTTTAAAGCCAAAAAGATATACATAATCGGACTTAGAAGCTCATCAGCACTAGCAGAATTTTTAGCTTTTTATTTAAATCTTATATTAGATAATGTTAAAGTTGTAGCCTATGGTGTTAGCGATATATTTGAACAAATGCTTAATGTCTCTGAGGAAGATGTAGTAATTGGAATAGGATTTCCAAGGTATGCCACAAGGACAATTGAAGCCTTAGCATTTGCTCAAAGTAGAAATGCTGATGTTGTAGCAATTACAGATAGCTTATTATCACCATTAGCGGCTAGGGCTGATTATACATTAATTGCTCAAAGTAATATGGCTTCATTTGTTGATTCTTTAGTAGCGCCACTTAGTGTAATAAATGCATTAATTATTGCTGTTGGCTTAAGAGAAAAAGAAAAGATTTCAAGTACCTTTACTACTTTAGAGAATATATGGGAAGAATATCAAGTCTACTCTTATAAGGATAAAGATGAAAGATAGGGGGTATGAGGTTAGTATATGTAAATGTTTACTTTTTATTTTTAAAAAAGATTTATTTTAAAAATAAAGAAGGAATATTGAAAAGTATATAGAATATACTAGGTGTAAAGCAATTTAATATGCATGTTCATATTATAATGAAATAAAACATTCATTTTTAGGAGGGAATAAGTTATGGAAACAAAAGCTTATATTCAACAAGTATTAGAAAATGTTAAAAAGAGGAATTCTAATGAGCCAGAGTTTTTACAAACAGTTGAAGAAGTATTAGGATCATTAGGACCAGTTCTAGAAAAACACCCAGAGTACATTGAAGCAAACCTTTTAGAAAGATTCTGTGAACCAGAAAGACAGATTATGTTTAAAGTGTCATGGGTAGATGATGCAGGTGTTACACAAGTTAATCGTGGTTTTAGAGTGCAATTTAATGGATGTATTGGACCTTACAAAGGTGGTTTAAGATTCCATCCATCAGTTTATATTGGAATAGTTAAATTCTTAGGATTTGAGCAAATATTAAAGAACTCATTAACTGGTCTTCCAATAGGTGGAGGTAAAGGTGGTTCTGATTTTGACCCAAGAGGAAAATCAGATGCTGAGATAATGAGATTTTGTCAAAGCTATATGACTGAGCTTTACAGACATATCGGACCAGATGTGGACGTTCCAGCTGGAGATATTGGTGTTGGTGGACGCGAAATAGGTTATTTATATGGACAATATAGAAGAATAAAAGGGACTTTTGAAAATGGAGTTCTTACAGGTAAAGGATTATCCTATGGCGGAAGTTTAATAAGACCAGAAGCTACAGGTTTCGGAGTGACTTATTTCTGTCAAGAAATGCTTAAACATGAAGGAACAGATTTTAATGGTAAAACAGTAGCTGTTTCAGGTTTCGGTAACGTTGCTTGGGGTGCGTGTCAAAAAGTTGCTGATTTAGGTGGTAAAGTAGTAACACTTTCTGGTCCAGACGGATATATCTATGATCCAAATGGAATAACGGGAGAAAAAATAAATTACTTAGTGGAAATGTTAAATGCTAACAAAGGCTCAAGAGTTAAAGACTATGCTGATAAGTATGGTGTTGAATTCCATGCTGGGGAAAAACCATGGAATGTAAAAGTTGATATAATCATGCCATGTGCAACTCAAAATGATATTCATCTTGAGCATGCTAAACAAATAGTTGCAAATGGAATAAAATTTGTTTGCGAAGGTGCAAATATGCCATGTACTAATGAAGCTGTTGATTACTTCTTAGAGAATGGAATTATTGTTGGGCCAGCTAAGGCTGCTAATGCAGGTGGAGTTGCTACATCAGCACTTGAAATGAGCCAAAACAGTATGAGACTTGCATGGACTAAAGAAGAGGTTGATGCAAAATTACATGCAATTATGATTAATATTCATAATAATGCTATGCATGCTGCTGAGGAGTTTGGATTTGGTTACAATTTAGTTGCAGGAGCTAACATCGCAGGGTTTGTAAAAGTAGCTGCTGCTATGCATGCGCAAGGAAATTATTAGTCTCTAAGTAAACGTTTCAAAGAGAATCCTTTTAATAGGATTCTCTTTTGATTTTTTTGTATTTTTACCTACATACAAAAGGATGGGATAGAATAAATGCTTATATTTACTTAAATTATTGCATTTATTTTTAAATAAGGTTGAATAAATTAATGTATTATATTAAATTATAATAGTAAGCATTATAAGGGAGTGATTTGGTGGCAAGAATAATTATTATTGGAGGAGGACCAGCAGGTATGATGGCAGCTGTTACAGCTTCGTCAAAACATGATGTGGTGCTCATTGAAAAAAATGAAAAATTAGGAAAGAAACTTTTTATAACTGGTAAGGGTAGATGCAACATTACAAATGCAAAGGATATTGGTGATTTTTTTGAACATATACCATGTAATCCTCATTTTTTATATAGTTCACTATATTCCTTTACAAATGAAGATACTATGAATTTCTTCAAGGAATTGGGAGTTGATCTTAAAGTTGAGAGAGGGGATAGAGTGTTCCCGGAATCAGATAAATCTTCAGATATTATAAGAGCTTTTAGTATGGAACTAAAAAATAGAAATGTTAAAGTGCAATTAAATTCAAAAGTGAAAAAGTTAGTTAGAAATAACCAATGTATTACTTCTGTTGAGCTTGCCGATGGAGACACTATATATGGAGATTATTTTATATTATGTACTGGTGGCTTATCATATCCACAAACAGGCTCATCTGGTGAAGGATTAACTTATACTCGTTTGTTAGGACACAATATAATTAAACCCAAACCTTCACTGGTTCCAATTGAGGTTCATGAAGCATGGATTAAGGATTTGCAGGGGCTCTCTTTGAAAAATGTAGAACTTAAAATTATAGATAGTAAAAATAAAAGTATATATAAAGAATTTGGAGAGATGATTTTTACTCATTACGGTATTTCAGGTCCTATTGTTTTAAGTGGCAGTAGCTTTGTAAAAGAGGGTGAAAAATTAACGGCTGTGATAAACTTAAAACCAGCTTTAAGTGAAATTGAGCTTGATAAGCGAATTCAAAGTGATTTCTTAAAATATGCAAACAAAGATTTTAAAAATTCATTAAATGATTTGCTTCCTAGTAAGCTCATTAATACAATAATTAAATTATCTAATATTGATGAAAATAAAAAAGTGAATTCTATTACTAAAGAAGAAAGAAAAACTTTGGTGAATTTACTTCAAAACTTGCCATTACATATTAAGGGACTTCGCCCAATAGAAGAGGCAATTATAACTAGTGGTGGTGTTGATACTTTACAAATAGATGCTTCTACTATGAAATCAAAGATAATTGATAACCTTTATTTTGCAGGAGAAATGATAGATGTAGATGCATATACAGGAGGTTATAATCTTCAAATAGCATTATCAACGGGATATCTAGCTGGAAGTAACGTAGGCATAGATGAGTAGAGAAAATTAACGAAGGGTGGAGTATGATGGAAATTTCTGTTGCCATAGATGGTCCTGCAGGTGCAGGGAAAAGTACTATAGCTAAAATAGTGGGTGAAAAATTCAATCTTATGTATATTAATACAGGAGCAATGTATAGAGCAGTTACTCTGAAGGCTATGAATGCAAACATTTCAGAAAGTAATGTAGAAGACTTAGTTAAAATAGTAGAATCTTTAGAAATGCATTTTGAAGAAGATCGGTTGTTTGTTAATAATGAAGACTTGACAGATATGATAAATATGCCAATTATAAGCAACAATGTTTCAAAGTATGCAGCAGTGCCAGAAATTAGAGAAATTCTTGTTAAGCTACAACAAAACATAGCTAAAAAATTTAATGTTATTATGGATGGAAGAGATATTGGTACGGTAGTACTTACGAATGCTACTTTCAAGTTTTACTTAACTGCTAGCAGTGAAGAGAGAGCAAAAAGAAGATATGAAGAATTAATTTCTAAGGCTATAGAAGTTGATTATAATACTATCTTAAGTGATATTATAAAAAGAGACTATATAGATACTAATAGGGAAGTTAACCCACTTACAAAGGCTAAGGATGCTATAGAAATAGATTCCTCTTCATTAAACATTGACGGAGTAGTTAAAACAATGGTAGATTATATTAACTCAAAGATTAAAAGTAATTAACACAGTATTATTGAAGGGGTCCTATAGAAGGAGGTAGCAAGATGAAAAAAATAACACTTGCTGATTCTGCTGGTTTTTGCTTTGGAGTTAAGAGAGCAGTGGATACAGCTTTAAGTATAAAAGAAAATTACAATAATGAAATTTATACGCTAGGTCCGCTTATTCATAACAACGATGTGGTGGATTTTTTAAAGGAAAAACTAATATTTCCTATAGAGCTTGATAATATCACTAACTTAAAAGAAAATGATACAATAATTATTAGATCACATGGAGTGTCTGAAGAAACTCTAAATGCTTTAAAGGAAAATGGACTTAATATAGTAGATGCCACATGTCCTTACGTAGAAAACATTCATAAAAAGGTAAAAAGGTACTACGATTTGGGGTACAATATAATTATAGTAGGAGATAAAAATCATCCTGAAGTTATTGGGATTAATGGATGGTGTGGTAATTCTGCAGTAATAGTGAAGAGTGGTAGGGAGCTTGGGGATATACCAAACAAAGTATGCGTGGTATCTCAGACAACGGAAAGGCAAGCTACTTGGGAGGATGTATTAACTAATATTATAAAAATCAGTAAGGAAATAATTGCATTCAATACTATTTGCAAAGCAACAGATGTACGTCAAAAATCTGCAGATGAGCTTTCAAAAAAAGTGGATGCTATGATTGTTATTGGGGGATTTAATAGTTCAAATACTACAAAGCTCTATGAAATATGTAAAAAAAATTGTGAAAATACTGTGCACGTAGAAAATTTGCTGGGTATTCCAGATAAGTTTATAAAAGATAAAAACATCAAAAGTATAGGGGTTACAGCCGGTGCTTCAACACCAGATTGGATTATTAAGGAGGCAATTTTAAAAATGAATGATAGTACTTGTTTAAATGAAAATGAACAATTAGCCTTTATGGAAAAGAATGATGTTCAAGTCATTGTAGGAAGAGTAATAAAGGGTGAAATAATTAGTGTTAATGATAAAGAAGCTTTTGTGAATATAGGATATAAAGCAGATGGATACTTGCCCAAAAAAGAAGTTACTAGAGATGAGAGTATTAAATTGAGTTCATTATATAAAATAGGTGATGTTATTGACGTAAAGATCATGAACAGAAAAGATGATGAAGGTAATATAGTTTTGTCTACCATTGAAATGGAGACAGAAGAAGCATCAAAATTACTTAAAGCAGCTTTTGAGAGCAAGCAACCTATATCAGTTGTAGTAAAAAAAGTTGTAAACGGTGGATTAATATGCAGTTTGAAGGGATTAAGGGTCTTTGTTCCGGCATCACATGTAGACCTTTATCATGTGGAGAATTTGGAGACTTACTTAGGACGTGAACTTCAGGTTACCATAATAGAATTTGATGATAGTAACCGCAACGTAAAAATTGTTGGTTCGAGAAGATTGCTTCTACAAAAGGAAGTAGAAATAAGTCAGATTGAAGTTTGGAATACTTTGGAAAAGGATCAGATTGTAGAGGGGACAGTAAGACGTTTAACTGACTTTGGTGCCTTTGTTCAAGTTAGGGGTGTAGATGGACTTCTGCATGTGTCTGAAATTTCTTGGGCAAAAGTTAATAAGGCGAGTAACTATCTGAATATAGGGGATGTAATAAGAGTTTATATACTTGACATAGATAGAGAAAATAAGAAATTATCTTTAAGTATTAAGAAGTTAAGTAAGGATCCCTGGATAAATATATTAGATAAATATCCTGTGGATAGTATAGTTTTATGTAAGGTGGTTAGATTTACGAATTTTGGTGCCTTTGTTGAATTAGAACCCGGTGTAGATGGGCTAATTCATATTTCAGAAATAAGCCATAAGCGCATTGAGAAGATAAGTGATATTTTGCAAATTGGCCAAGAACTAAAGGCTAAGATACTGGAAGTAAATGAAGAAACAAAAAAAATATCTTTAAGTATAAAACAAAATATAGAAGTGTAATATTATTTGTTTAAATATATATAAAAGGAAATATTTTTGAAAAACGTGTAGCATAAATTATGTATACACGTTTTTTTATAACTCTTAAGAATTAGCAGAACCTAAAAAAAAAAGCATGATTAAAAAACATTATCAACTATATGCTTATATTTTATAAATTATTGAATACTAAATTAAACTAATTAATATAATTTAATAGCACTATTATAGGGAGAGAGAAGAGTGAATGGTAACACGAAAACACTTGAGCACTTTAACACAATTACTAATAAGGAGATACAAATACTAATAGTTGTAATGCGCAAGTATAACATTGAATTAGTAAGTGCTGAAAAAATTAGAGGTGTATATAAAGTTATAGGAAATAAAGGAAACTTCTGTTTGAAGAGGATGAAAAACGGAAGAAATAAGGTGAAAAATACTTGTATTTTAACAGAACAATTATTGTTAAATAAGTTCACAAATACTGCCAAGTATTTTAGAACTAAAGATGGAGATTCTTATGTAAGTTACAAAAAAAATATATTTTACTTAACAGAATGGTTAGAAGGTATGGAATGTGATTTAACTAATATTGATGAAGCTGTAAATTGTGCAAAGCTACTAGCGCACTTCCACAGTATATCAAATAAAATTGATCGTAGTAGAATTAATGTGCAAAACAATTCAAGAGATCTACCAAAAATCTTTGCCAGCAATTTAAATGATCTTCAAAAATTTAAAAGAGTAATTACTACCAAAAGGATAAAAAATGAATTTGATGTGATTTTTATGGAGAATATTGATAAATTCTACAATAGAGGTATATCTGCTATTGATATGTTAAATAAATCCCAATATTATAAATCATTAAAAGTAGCAAATGATAAAAAGATAATATGTCACAATAGCTTTTACTATCAGAACATATTAAAAAACAATGAAAAGTATTTTATAGTTGATTTTGATAGTATTGCTATTGACTTACAGATAAGTGATTTAGGAAAACTTATTAGGAGATTGATGTTTAAAAGATCTTATGGGTGGGATTTTAATTTGGCTAAATCTTTAATCGAAGCATATAGTTCTGTTAATAGGTTAAGTAAAGAAGATATAGAAATAATGTTTGCATTAATAATATTTCCACATAAGTTTTGGAAATTAGGAAAGAAAAGATATATAAAGCAGAAAAAATGGTCTGAAACTAGGTATTTGCATAAACTTAATAAAATAACAAGTTATAATGAAACTCAAGAGAACTTTTTTCAAGATTATTTAAGTTTTTTAGAAAACTTTTTTTAAATTATAATAAACTTATTGTAGAAGCATGGG
>CALJTN010000404.1 GCA_937976175.1 uncultured Clostridiaceae bacterium
TCATAGAAAAGAGGGAATCGCATGCTAGGAAGTATGATAGGGATAGAAATAGGCAACAGCACCATTAAACTCATAGAGGTTAAGAAAAAGGGGACAAGCCTTAAAATAGAAAAGTTCTCACTTTTAGATACTCCAAAAGATTGTATGTTAGATGGGACTATGCATAATGTTGAACCTATTTATCAAGCTATTTCCAAGGAAATAACGCTGAAAAAATACAAAGCTAAAAAGGCTGTTGTACTTATTCAAAGCAACACCATTATTATTAGAAATATTATGATGGCTAAACAATCAGAAAAGGTAATGCGACAGCTCATTACTATGAGACCAGAAGAATACTTGCCAGTGGATACCTCACAATATCAAATTGATTTTAAAATAGTGAGAGAATTTGAGGAGAAAGGTGAAGCAAAACAAGAAGTTTTTTTAGTAGCGGCACCAAACAGTATTGTTCTGCCTATGGTTAATCTAATAGAAAGTTTAAATTGTATACCTTTACAAATAAGTATTCCTTCACAAGCCTTAGAGACAGTGTTTGGAGATCAAGTAAATATGGTTCATAATACGGAAGGGGATCTCCTTGTTATTGACATAGGCGGCAAGTCTACAACAGTAACTATTATTGCCAGGGACCATGCCGTACTTACAAGAATTATTGAATTTGGTATAGAGGCTATTAATGAAACTATCAATAATTCCTTTGATAACCCCAAAGAGCAAGAAGTGGAGAATGAAAATAAAGAAGCCTACGCAGAGTACTTAAAAGAGCTGATTAAACCACAAATAGAATATAATATTATTGCGGAGCTTGAACGTATCTTGCAATTTTACTATTCGCGCTTTGAAAATAGGCCGATCAAGAAGGTTTATTTAATTGGGGGTGGAGCAAGTATTGAAGGAATTAAAACCTACATTAAAGAGGCTCTTAATATTAATACAAAAACCTTAACAGAGTTTAGTAATGTTATTGAAAAAGAGGGGCTTGAATTTGAGCCCTACAGAAGATTTTTTGTCAATATATTAGGTGCAATTCATGGGATTTAGGGGGAAAGGCATGAAAACTAAAGTGAGGGGAATTAATTTACTACCCAAAGAATACATACGGGCGCAAAAGGTTAAAAAATATATACTTATAGCTGCAATGCTTATTTTGTTAGAGTGCTTGGTGTTTATTGTAACGGTTGTTATGCCACCGATCTCTCTTAAAAAGCATGAAGAAAACGTATTACTAGAGCTTGAGATTATGAAAAATGATGTAAGGTTTTCTGAGGTTAACCAGATTTTAAAGCAGTTAGAAGGGCATAGAACAGAGCTTAAAGTTTGGTCGGATCAATATCATACATTTAAACAAAATGATTTTATTCATACGGCTCTATTAGATAGCCTTATAGCAAGGTTACCCGCCGGCATGAGTATTAATCAGTTAGAACTAATAAGTGGTGAGCAAAAGATAAGTATAGCTGGTAAAACAAACACAATAGAAGATCTATTAAATTATGTTGTTATTCTAGAAAGTCTTTTTAGACAAGCTCAAATAGAATTTAATGTATCAGAGGCACAAAAAGGTGAACAAGTGACTCGGGGAAAACAAAGCACTTTTACGCTTACTTTAACTATACCAGAGCAAGAAGAAGTTAAGGACATTATACAGTCAGAAGCTTTTGAAGAAGCAGATATTTACTTCCCAGAAGGGCAACTAGAGCCGAGTGGAGGTGAGGGGCAATGAGGTCGTTTAAAAATAGTATTTTTATAGGAATAGGAGTGCTGATTATTTTAGCACAAATTGTTTATGTGTTTAGCATACGCAAAGATATAATTACTCAGATAGTAGACATCCAAAGCCAAAGTGCCTTAAAATATGCAGAACTCGCAGCTCAGGAGAAATATTTAAAAGAACTCCCCAATTTGCAAAGAGAAATGGCACAAATAAATGCCAGAAAAAATGCTGCTAAAAATAGTATACCCACTACGACCTCGGCGGCCAAAGAGTTTATAGAATTTATTAGGCTCATGGAAAGTAATCAATTTGTTGATATGAAAGTAGAAAAGCTAGATGAGTCAGCTTACCAAAATGAAGCAGGTCATTTTTTAGAGAAGAAATACAAGTTAACCTATACTTCTACTTATCAAGAAACAAGAGCATTTATACAAAATCTTAATCAATCTTATCAGCTGATCAATATTGCGTCTTTTAAAGTTGACAATAGTCCGCAACATGATAAAGATAATAAAATGCTTTTGATGCGTTATGGAAGTGAGAGAAAAAAAGTAGTAGCTTCTACAGTTGAATTTTCCATGTTTATGTTGGTGGGTGGGCGTATGGAAGATGAAGTTTATACGACTAACTTTAAAGGTCTTAACAATGCAGAGGATGCTTTTTTTGACACAGATGTTACTTATGATGAGCTAATACAAGAAGACGTGCAGCAAGAAGAACAAAAACTAATGGAGTCTAGTGCGCCAAAACCACTGGCTAATAGTACTTTTAAGTTAGAGTTGTGGGATGTACTGGCATCGGGGGATAACTATAGTTTTGTAGGACCAGGTCCGATAGATACAGTTTATACAGGACTTAAATCTTCTCAAAATACGTTTATTACTTTGAATATAAGGGATGAGGGGTATGATATTACTTTAGAGGATGAGCTAGGGAAAATCAAACAAAATGGCGTTTTAATGTCTATAAAAAAT
>CALJTN010000405.1 GCA_937976175.1 uncultured Clostridiaceae bacterium
TCAACTAACGACTCTAAAAATCCATATATTGAATATCATATTACAAATGATGAAAAGACACCTGCCATAGTAAAATTTTTTAAAAATGTCTTTAGTAATAATGAAAGTCATAATGGATTAAGCACTAAAGAATTTAACTGGTACTTTCAACCGCGCAATGACAACAATCCGCCTAACGGACCAAAAGAAACCATTGAACTTATATCAAATCATATGTGTTATCATTTGGGAGATACCTCAAAAAAAATACTATATTTAACTTTTGATGAAGGATATGAATCTGGATACACAGCTCCAATTTTAGATGTTTTAAAAAAACACAATGTAAAAGCAGCATTTTTCGTTGTTAAACCTTACATTACTTCTAACCCAGAATTAATTAAAAGGATGGTTGATGAAGGTCACTTAGTATGTAATCATAGTGCCCGGCACCCTTCCATGGCTTCTATAAAAGATGAAGAAAAATTTATTAAAGAATTATCTGATGTAGAAGAAGCCTTTGAAGAAATTACTAAGAAAAAGATGCCCAAGTACTTTAGACCTCCAATGGGGAAATATAGTGAATTATCCTTACAGTATACCCAGAATTATGGGTACAAGACTATATTTTGGAGTTTTGCTTATATGGATTGGATTCCTAATAAACAGCCATCTCATGAAGCTGCAAAAAAACGCATCTTAAAAAGAACCCACAACGGTGGAATTATGTTGCTACATGCGGTATCAAAAACCAATTCAGAAATATTAGATGATGTCATTACAGAATGGAAAAGCCAAGGATATGAGCTGAAAAGTTTAGATGAATTACCTACTAAACCTTGAAGTATAATTTTCTCTTTAGAAGTCAATAAACATGAACACAAGTAAAAAAGCACTTCATAAAGAAGTGCTTTTGGTGGCTTACCGGGGAATCGAACCCCGGACACCATGATTAAAAGTCATGTGCTCTACCAACTGAGCTAGTAAACCATAAATATTGGCTCCGCGAAAAGGATTTGAACCTTCAACCTATCGGTTAACAGCCGAGTGCTCCACCATTGAGCTATCGCGGAATATTACCAGTTACATGTTATTGTCTTGTAACAACCAAAGTTATTCTATCATGCTTGCATATAATAGTTCCAAACAATTTCAGTTAAAATCAAAGTTTACATCAATAATACTACAAAACTCTTCATTTTTCTCATCTGTTTTTATAAAGATACGCTTGGCAAAGTTGTGTGCGTGGTGATGAAAGTAAATAGGAACACATTCTTTTATATCTATCATCCACTATATGCGGTTAAAATCTATTAAGACGAAGCGGATGCACTAGCAGATGCAGCTGCACTAGCCGCTGCTATTGTAGCTGCAGTTTGCGCTGCGATTAGCGCTTCAATAGATACTCCAATAGATGTTTGGATAAGTTCCTTTTCACTCTTCATATTTTCAATATATACACCACTAACTAAAGCAGCAGCAGTAAATAAATGTGTTTCTTTCTGTAACCATTTATATTTTTTAGTAGACTGGAGAGTTTTTACAATTTCAACCACTTGCTCTACAGCTCCATATCCATCTTCGCCAAGTATAGACAACAATCCTATAACTGCATATCCACCGGAATACACTTTTAATTTATTCTCTTTTAACCTCTGAAATATTTCTTTACATCTTAGAACCTTAATTTTATTTTCCTCTTGACGAAACCCTAGTATATGCGATAAAAATTGAAGTCCATTGCTTTTCCCAAACCCATTTTCACTTAATAGTTTATAGCACTCCTCTATATTATATATAATATTATTTACAGACATATCTGAATCGGCTAAAAGTATAGCAAGTGGGTAATCATCACCACTAGTTAACCATGGATGGTTTTTTTTCATTTCCTTATATATTTCAATAGCCTTATTTATTCTTGCATGCACCCCTTCTTCGCTGCACGTAGCTAAAAGAGCATAGTTAGCTATTGGTAAATACATGCTATTCTTAAACCCGGCTTCTTTCATCCGTTTATCATAATCTAGCATTTTATTAAATTCTTGCTGTGGATTATTATATTGACACGCTAGTAATGCAGCTAAAATTATCTTAGATGTACCTCTATAATATGAAAATATCCCTGTTGTTTTTTTTATATATTCTCTCACAACTTCAATCTTTTCTTTATCAAAATCTTTTTTATTTAATGTATAAGTCAATGCTGTAAAGTGATTAGTTAACGATTGTTCCCATTTATAATTTGTAGATACTTGCTGAAATACATCTATTAATCTATCGAGTTGCTCTTTCACTAATTGTTCCATAAATAACAGCCCCTTCTTTATAAGTAATTCAACGTTTCTATGCTTCATGTAACACTCAACTATATTATATATTATCACTACTCTTATTTAAATACTTGACACCACATTTCTCATCCATTTCTTTGAAATAATTCGCGGCACACCAATAAATACCTTTAATATTTCCTCCAAGGAAACTATTGCAACTACATAGTAAATTGGCAGCTTCCATACAAGTGCACCTAAAAACGCCAACGGAACTCCTACTAGCCACACACTCCCTATCTCTAAGAATAGTGCAAATTTAGTATCCCCTCCACTTCTTAATATCCCTATAATCATAGTGGTATTGAAAACCTTTATAGCCATGTAAATTGACATGACTATTAATATTCCTCTGGTATCATTATAAGCTTTTGCTCCCAAACTAAAAAAAGACAATATTAAAGGAGCTGCCAAAAATAAGCCCACTCCCATAAGAAGACCTACTAAAGGTGCAATTACAGAAAATCTCTTTGCATAAGTTATTCCCAACGCCTCCTCACTTTCTCCAATTTTATTACCTATCATAATAGCAGTTGCATTAGCAAGTCCCATGGAAACAACCAAGAAAATGCCTTGTATTGTATTTGCTATTTGTGCGGCTGCAAGTTCGTCTTTTCCTATTTTAGCATAGGCTAGAGAGTACATAACCATTCCTAATGCCCAAAAGCCTTCATTCAAAATTACTGGAGTAGAGGTTTTAAAATATCTTTTAATAAAACTCATGGATAAATCAGTTAACTGATGTAGCCTAGCTGCTAACACTCCCTTTTCTTTATAAACTGCACCTAAAATTAATATTAATTCTATAATTCTAGCAACTAAAGTTGCTACCGCTGCACCTTCTACTCCCATCTTTGAAAATCCAAAATTACCAAAGATTAATACATAGTTTAAAAATGTATTGCTTAATAAGGCAATGATACTGACATACATAGGAACTTTTGCTTTTCCGATACTTCTACAAGCAAAAGCATATGCAAAACTTATAGTAGTAAGAATATAGCTTAAGCAAACAATTCTTAAATAATTGCTTCCTAGCTTGATTACATGGCTGTTCTTTAAAAATAGTCTTAATATTTGCTCTGGAAAACAAAAACCTCCAATTGTAAATATCATTGCAACAGAAGCACCTGTGATTAAACATAGACCCAACATTCTCCTAATATTTTTTATATCCTTTTGACCCCAAAATTGTGCCACAAAAATGCCTGCCCCACTATTTATTCCAAATAATATCAATGCAAAAAAGAAAAAATATTGATTTGCTATCCCTACTGCTGCTATTTCTGTAACTCCAAGTTTTCCAATCATCATTGTATCCACCATATTTAAAGAATTTGAAATTAAGTTTTGTACGGCTATAGGTAGCGCAATAGTTAATATATTTTTATAAAACCTTTTGTCTTTAGAAAATTTTTTTATCATACTTAGCCTCATTTCCTCTATTATATATCCTTAAAGATGCTTATATAACATTTCCACATGTGGAATGTTATCTTCTAAATAGACCTCAGAAACTTTAACAAACCTAAGAC
>CALJTN010000406.1 GCA_937976175.1 uncultured Clostridiaceae bacterium
GTAGCATCATCTACAGCTATGTGTAATTGAGTTTTCTCATTACCAAACCAAAGATGAACAGAAGCGTCCATTTGAAGCATTTCCCCTGCATAAGCACATCTAGGACGTCTAGGATGGGCATCTTCGATGGCAAGAATAGCGCTTTGGATAAGAGCAGCATCTTTTTTTGAATTCGCATCTTTTTTAAGGCTCTTGAGATACTTATCGAGGTTCTTTTTAGTAGCACGCTTAGCTTTAGGGGATAAAATAAATTCATCTAAAAGAGTAGCACGTATAGTGCTAGGAGATACTTTAATATTCTCATGTTTTTCTAAAAGCTCAGAGTAATGAGTTATGTTTGCATCGGAGTACTTCGTACGATAAAGGTCTACGATAAGTTGTTTAGTATTATCATCAAGCGTATGAACTGGTTTTTTGCCACGATTACCATGAATAAAGAATTCTTTTCCACTTTCTTTATACCCCTTAATCATTCTGTTAATATGCCTAACTGAACAATTAAGAGCGGTAGCTGCTCGCTTTTTATTCCCATCTGTTTCTATTAACTTTTTTATAGTAGAGTACTTATCCATTTCTTCCATAGTTAAATTCACCTTTCTCATTCTGTCCACCTCATTTCTAGTCATGAGGTTTATTATATAACATTTTTATGTTTGGGACATAATCAAATGTGGTACATTAAGACATTATCATAAATGGATCAGAAGATATATAAAGAACCTTCAAATTACCTTGACATATAAAAATTAATAGGTATAATTAAAAATAAATGAAAATTTCATAAAACCTTTAAAAGCTTAGATGAAGAGGAGTAGAGGGAAATTAATATTAAGAGAGGAAGATCCACAGGCTGTAAGATCTTCTATATGAAAAACCTTGAAGGTAGCTTCGGAGCTTCTTTACTGAATTTATTTAATTATAAGTAGTAAGTGAAGACGGTTTTCTTAATCGTTAAATTATCAAGAGCCTGTAATTATGCAGGAAAAAAGGTGGCACCGCGAGCTTTTCGTCCTTTTATAGACGAAAGCTCTTTTTTTATTGTCTTGAAAACCTATAATGCAAATAAATTAATATATTAAATATTACCGAGGAGGAATTAATCATGGAAGAAAACAATAATATTGCTAAGAATTATGATCCGAAAGAGTTTGAAGAAAGACTTTATGCCTGGTGGGAAGAAAAAGGGTACTTTACTCCAAAAGTTGACAAGAATAAAAAGCCCTTCACAATAGTAATGCCACCGCCAAATATTACAGGACAATTACACTTAGGTCACGCTCTTGATAATACTCTTCAAGATATTTTAATAAGAACTAAAAGAATGCAAGGATATAGCACTTTATGGCTTCCAGGAGAAGACCATGCTAGCATTGCGACAGAAGTAAGAGTTGAAAACGAACTTTTAAAGAAGGGGATTGTGAAAAAAGAAATGGGCAGAGAAGCCTTCCTTGAGAAAGTTTGGGAGTGGACTGATGAATATAGAGCAAAGATAAGAGGACAAATAAAGAAAATGGGATGCTCTGTTGACTTTACGCGCGAAAGCTTTACTATGGATGAAAACTTAAATCATGCAGTAAGAGAAGTTTTCGTTAAATTATATAAGGATGGACTTATTTATCAAGGAAATAGGATAACAAACTGGTGTCCAAAATGTATGACGGCAATCTCAGATGCAGAAATAGAGTTTGAAGAACAAGGTGGTCACTTCTGGCATATAAAATACCCGGTAGTAGGTAGTGACGAATTCCTAGAAATAGCTACTACGAGACCAGAAACTATGCTTGGGGATACAGCAGTAGCAGTAAATCCTAATGACCCACGATACGCGCATCTAGTAGGAAAAATGCTAATTTTACCTCTAGTTAATAAAGAAATACCTGTAGTTGCAGATGATTATGTTGATTTAGAGTTTGGAACAGGTGCAGTTAAAATCACACCAGCACATGACCCTAACGACTACCAAGTGGGAAAGAGGCATAACCTTCCACAAGTAGTGGTTCTGAATGAAAACGGAACTATAGCTGAAGGCTATGGAAAATACTCAGGTCTTGATAGATATGAGGCAAGAAAGCTTATTATAGAAGATTTAGATAAAGAGGGACTGCTGGTTAAAATAAAAGACCATGCTCATAATGTAGGCACTCACGATAGATGTAAAACTACTGTAGAGCCAATGCTTTCAAAACAGTGGTATGTTAAGATGGAATCTCTTGCAAAGCCATCTATAGATGTTGTACGTGAAAAACAAACTAAATTTGTTCCAGAGAGATTTGAGAAGACCTATTTCAACTGGATGGAAAACATTCAAGATTGGTGTATATCAAGACAGTTATGGTGGGGACATAGAATTCCAGTTTGGTACTGCAAAGACTGTGGAGAAATTACGGTTGTAGCAAATGCACCAACAAATTGTGAAAAATGTAATAGTACAAATTTATATCAAGATAAAGATGTACTTGATACTTGGTTTAGTTCAGCATTGTGGCCTTTCTCAACACTTGGCTGGCCAAACAATACAGAGGATTTAAAATACTTCTACCCAACAAGTGTTTTAGTAACTGGATATGATATTATATTCTTCTGGGTTGCAAGAATGATTTTCTCTGCAATGTATAATCTAGAGGAAGTACCCTTTGAAACAGTATTGATACATGGAATGGTGAGAGATGATAAGGGAAGAAAAATGTCTAAGTCACTGGGAAATGGTATTGATCCAATTGAAGTAATAGAGAATTATGGTGCAGATGCTTTAAGATTCTCACTAGCAACTGGAAATGCACCAGGTAGCGATATAAGATTCTATGAATCAAGAGTAGAATCTGCTAGAAACTTTGCCAATAAGATTTGGAATGCTTCTAGATTTGTTATGATGAATCTTAATGAAGACTTAATGATAGAATATAAAGATAATAAAAATTACAGTGTCGCTGATAAGTGGATATTATCAAGAATGAACACTGTAGTAAAGGAAGTTACAGAGAATATTGAGAAATATGAAATAGGTATAGCCCTTCAAAAGGTTTATGACTTTATGTGGACGGAATTCTGTGATTGGTATATTGAACTTGTTAAACCAGTGTTATATGCTGAAGATGGAGAAGCTAAGGGTATCGTATTAAATGTATTAAATACGGTATTAATTACAGGACTTAAATTGCTTCACCCAGTTATGCCATATATAACAGAGGAAATATTTACTCATGTGCAAACAGAATGTGAGTCAATAACTATATCTAAGTGGCCAGAATATAATGAAGAGCTTAATTTTGAAAAAGCAGAACAAAGTATGAATTATATAATAGAAGCAATAAAGGATGTAAGAAATGCTAGAGCAGAAATGAATGTACCTCCTTCAAGAAAAGCAAAAACATTTATCTATGCTACAGAAGGAAAAGAAGCTTTCGAAACAGGTATGATTTACTTCCAAAAGCTAGCTTCAGCTAGTGAAGTAGTATTCTTAAGTTCTAAGGAAGAAGCTCCAGAAAATATAGTTACAGTAGTGACTAAAGGCGCAGAAGTATATATGCCATTACTTGAGCTTGTAGATTTAGAAAAGGAATTAGAAAGATTAAACAAGGAAAAAGAGAAACTAGAAAAAGAAATAGATAGAGTAGAGAAAAAACTTTGCAATGAAAGATTTACAGCTAAAGCCCCACTAGAAGTAGTTGAAGAAGAAAAAGCTAAGGGTGAAAAGTATAAAGAAATGTACAATTCAGTGCTTCAAAGTATAGAAAATTTAAAATAAGTTTTGAGGAAAAGTCTCTTATGTTTGTATAAAACATAGGAGACTTTTTCTTAAACTAAAGGGGACGGTTAAGAACTAAGGAGTATTAACAATAGACTTATAGATAAAAAGATAATTATAAATTTAATAAAAAAAAGTTGTTATATGTGCCTAAGTTAGTATAAAATTTAGGAGGAAGTTAAAAAAGTTGTTAACCGTCCCCACTTAATTATTTGATTTTGAAAGGAATGATAAGAATGAATTATGATGAGGCTATAGCTTACATAAAAAATACAGCAAAGTTCGGCAGCAAGCTTGGACTTGAGAGAACTGAAAAAATATTAGAACTGTTAGGAAATCCACATAAAAAAATAAAATGTATACATATTGCAGGAACTAATGGAAAAGGATCTACTACAGCTATGGTGACTAAGGTTTTAGTGGAAGCAGGATATAAGGTAGGCTCTTATATCTCACCATTTATTGAAGAATTTGAAGAACGAATGCAAATTAATAATAATAATATACCTAAAGGGGAGTTAAGTGATATTATAACAGAAGTCTCCAAAGCAGTAGAAAAGGTAGTGGAACTAGGGTATAGCAACCCGACAGAATTTGAGATCATTACCTGTGCGGGTTTTTTATATTTCTATAAAAACAATGTAGATTTCGCAGTAGTTGAAGTAGGCATTGGAGGAAGACTTGATTCAACAAATGTAATTATACCTATTTTAAGCATTATTACATCTATTAGCTTAGACCATACTCAAATATTAGGAGACACTATAGATAAAATTGCTTATGAAAAAGCAGGTATCATTAAGGGTGGAGTTCCTGTAATTATGTTTCCAGGGCAAAAACAAAGTGAAGAAGTAATAGAAAGAACATGCATAGAAAGGAATTGCAAATTAATAAAAGTTCCACAGGATTCAGCTATGTATTTAGGAAAGGAAAATTTGAAGCATACTGCAATGACTTCAATGGAAGGAACAATATATGCTACCAATAATGTTATAACTCAGAAAGTAAGAGTTCAAACTTTAAAAGATAACTATATTATTGATTTGGCGCTTCTAGGAAAACATCAGATATTAAACTGTTCTGTAGCAGTTCATGCTATAGAGGAACTTATAGGGCTAGGTCTTAAAATTAGTAAAGAGAATATTTTAAGGGGTCTTGGAACTGTAAAGTGGCCAGCGCGTCTAGAGATAATGTATAAGAAACCTTTAGTAGTTATAGATGGAGCACATAATATCGATGGTATAGAGAAACTTACTGAAAGTATTGACATGTATTTTAATTACAATAAAATTGTACTAATTTTAGGTATACTAGCAGATAAACAAGTGGAAGAGATGATAAAAACTATAGTTCCTAAGGTGAGTAGAGTTATTACAGTTACTCCTAATAGTGATAGAGCAGAACTTTCGGAAGAGTTAAAAGTTCAAGTAGAAAAATACACTAATGACTGTGAGGCTATTGAAGATTATGAAGAGGCCTATAAAAAAGCCTTGAGCTACTGTGAGGAAGAGGACTTATTATTAGTATCAGGTTCCTTATACATGGTGGGTGATATGAGAAGAATAATAAGAAATGTACATAGTTTCTAATAATATTTTAAATAAAAGACACATAGCATGTACAACATTAATACGTGCTATGTGTCTTTATTATTTAACTATATTGTAGCACTAGAGATGATAATTTAATTAAGAATTCATAACTAACTCTTCAAGTGCTAAAGCTAATTGGTCAGGACAAGATGTACTTTTAGTACCACAGCTAATGCACTTAAGTTTTTTTATAGCTTCTTCAACTTCCATTCCTTTTACTAAGGTTGAAATTCCAAGTAAATTTCCTGCACAACCACCCGTAAAAATAACCTCCGTTATTTTATCGTCTAGGATTTTAAAATTTATATTTTTAGCACAAACGCCTTTTGGTGCATAGCTATACATTATGTATCCCCCCATCCCGTGATTTTAATAACTACAAAACACATTATATACTATTAAGTATCAGAAGTTCAAGCATAAATTAACCAATTGGGATGCTGAAGAAAAAAACTCTTTACTCACATTTAAGCACTGTGGTGAATAAAATACCATA
>CALJTN010000407.1 GCA_937976175.1 uncultured Clostridiaceae bacterium
TATTAGCAAGTCTAATATCCACATCAGCTACATTTTCAAAAGGTTTGTATTCCTCTATGTTCATTACAGCATGTACTTGCTCAATAGCAAAGCTTAATTGCAAAAATGCCTCATAGTACACTGTATTTGCAATAGGTACTAGGGCAGAGTGATTGAAGCAACCTTGTTCAAGCCACAGCACTGAAACCTTCGAATATAGATACCTTATGAGTTCAGATGATTGATCCGTTCTGATGGCAATGCCCTCATAGGGAACCCATGCACACCTGCCTATCCTATTATTAATCTTTATCTCTCCCATTATATAACCTACTAGTTCATCATTAACGAATGCACCTATCCCAATAACTTTTCTATTGACGATCAATTCCTCAAGATTATCCGTAATATATTTTACATTAAGACAACTGTTTTTCAAGAATGGAAACACCTTACTCTCAAGATTTTGCCTACCTATTAGTAATTCAGTCATTACAGGTATATCATTAATAGTAATTGATCTAAATTCACAGTTATTCATTTCTATTCCTCCCCTTATCACAATGTCCACTAGCCATTTTTCTATCAAGGTAAAACCGCTGTGTAATGAGATATAATCGCATAGTTTAATTAATTTATCATAATCTATTTCTTCTGTTTTTCATAAATAATCTACTATAAAATCAATGTTAAACTTACGCTTACTTTATAAAGATTGCGAATTAAAGTTTATGCTCCCTTTATTATAAATCAAAGTGTTCTTTTATCATTTTTGCAACAAGTTCTGGCGAAAGATTGGTATTGTCAATTTTGATATAGTTGTCAAACTGTATCTCACCTTCGTTACTTACACAACGATAATCCTTATCAGCATTGATAAGCCTTTGATTAGAAATTTCAGTATCTCGTTTTGAAGCCTTATTCATAAGGCGATTTTCCGTAACATTTCTTTTCAATCTTATTTCCTGAGGCGCTACAAGTTCTATATAGTAAACATCAGCACCGTTCTTTCTAAATATATTAGTTACGTGCTCAACATAATCCCAATCAGATTTTTGGTCAAAAGCCCACATATAGGTAAATATTAATCCATAGTTATCTGATGTTACAAATTCTTCAAAAACAACTTCTCTTATTCTATTTATTGATTTCCCATGAAAATAGCCGAATATTTCAATAACTGGTTCAATGCTTATATGATTATGGAATAAGCGCAAATCTGTAATTTTCATAAGTTCTTGTCCCACTGTCATTTTCCCTACCGCTGCATCACCGATTAAAAATACCAACTTCAAAAAAATCCCCTCCTATTAAATATAAAAATATTTTATTCACATTTGTAAACTAATTAGAATTAACAAAGCTCTATGCATCCACAATTGATATTACATATTTGATACCACTCTTTTTCTAGAGGGGGATGTCATCTAATATTTAAGAGTGTTTCTTAAGTTGAGGCAATTATAAACTAGCCCCCTGTTAGCCAAGGAGCTGATTTACGCAAAAGTACTTATATTTTATTATTCCTCTCAATTTCAGAAATACTTTAGTTGAACGATGCCACGTTGGCACTAATCTATGGATTTTCAATCCAACCCTTTGCCCACTAATTCAGGCAGATAATTTTAATTTATAGCTGTTATTCATAAATAAATTAGTAAAAAATCAATAAGCACAAATGCACTTACTATATTTTAGCATAAAACCCCTTATATTAACAGTTATTCTACTGTTGCCTTTCTATCTATATGTAAAATTATATTTTTAAATTTCTCTGCTGCTTCTTCTTTTTCTTTTAATAAATTATTGATTCTATCGTTAAAGTTTTCTTGTAATTGTTGTATTTTAAATTGTTGTTCCTCTTTTAGTTTTAAAAGTTCTTTCTCCATTTCGAAACCTGCTCGCTCTCTCTGCATTTCTATATCTTTCACAGTTCTAATTTGAACTTCCTCTAGTTGAGTTTGGGATGCTTTCTTTAATTCCTCTACTTGCTGTTTGAGTCTAACTTCTTCATTCTTTTTATTCATTAATTCACTTTTTAGTTGCACGTTTTCATTTATTGCATTATTAAGATCTGCTTTAAACTTTATAATCTCATCCTTATATATAGTGTATTTTTCATTGGTTTCCGTTAGCTTTAATATTTTTTCTTCTTGCATATTATTAAGGGTTTTCAAGCTCTTAATATTTTCTTGTAGCTCCTTATTTATATGCTTTGAGTCAGATAGGTCTTTTTCTAGTGATTTTATCTTTTTATTTTCTTCTTTTAATAATGCGACTTCTTCTTTTAGTTTTTGCACTTCGTTGCTTTTATCAATTAGCTCATTTCTATGGATATTTTTCATCTCTAAAGCTTTAGTATTATTTCTTTCTACTATGTTTACATATATATCCGCCATTCTACTGGTTAATGTTTGTAACTCTTTTATATCTTCAGACATATTACTGTTTTCTTCTCTTGCTCTATTTAATTCGTAGTATTTAACAACTTGCTCCATTAGTTCCTTATTATTTATACCCTCGCTCTGAGCTAAATCATTAAATTTCTGTTTTAATTCATCACTTATTCTTACGCTTAATATTGCATCCATCTCTTTCTTCCCCTCTATCCTGTATTTTTTTACAATTACTAGAACAAATTTAATTATTTTATAAATAAATAGCACCTTTAGTTAAAACTTCTCTCCTACAGCTTAAAAATCTTCCTATAGACAGTATAATTCCTAGATTACTTAGGTTCAATAACTTTCTAGCCATATATTTATATCCATGAATTTAAAAACTTAAGTATACCGTGGAAAAACCAACTTTGTAGACGTCTGTATACGTACGTAAACACCCCAAATACATTCGTATACATAATGTTTACATTATAAGTATACCATATAGCTATAAAAATATATACAAAACAGGTGAAAAAAGCGTGATTTTAAATGAAAATAAAAACCATTCAATATAACTTTTATTATATTGAATGGTTGTATTTATGTTAATGATGAAATTTTATAAGTATTAGTAATTAAAGAATATACTACGGCAATGAGGAAGCAAGAAGAATATCCTTAATAAATTTAAAGAAATTCATGTTCAAAAAGAGGAAGAGGCTTAAAATAGACCAATGGAACAGTAAAAACAAAAATATAATTTAAAAGTAATATAGTTTGTACTTCTCTACTACATCAGCAAATTTCTTTAAAACAAAAGTTTCACTGTATATAATTTTTTCATCCTGAAACAAGTTCCTGCCAAATCTAAAGATTCCATCTTGTTCCTTATGAATAATTTTAGGTATTTCTTCTACGTTCGAAAAAATATTTTTGCCAATTCCAAAAGGTGTATGAAACCCAAATTTTAAATCAGGTATACCTTCATGTTTTATTTCCAAATAAAACAGTGAATAATAGTCTTTTATAATATCTACAGTACACTCATGGCAGCATAATATTTGATTTTTATTTTCATCAAAATACTCCCATTTGGGAATGTACATAAATTCTCTTTCATTGCACCAATCTTCATAATGATTTTTACAAAAGGATAAGTTTATGTATTTATCATAATTATCAGGTCTATAAAATCCTAAAGTTTTAAAATCAGATCTTAGCAAAAGTTCTATTCCTTGATTTTTAAGTTTGTATAGACAGTTGACCTGCATTAAATATTTTTCTTTTTTACTTTTAGCAGTATATACTTTCAACTGATTTTCTTTAGCCCACCTTGATACCCAAACAATCCAAAAAGCAAGTTCATAAGTAACTCCTAATTTTGAATCTATTTTATACCAAGATGCTAATAATTCCTTAAACTCTTTTTTGAAATTTTCTCTGGTTTTATCATTTACATTTTTAGTTTCTTTCCCTTTTTTTATAGCTTCTTTTTTCTTTTCTTTTTTATCATTATTATAATTTTCTTTCCATGTTTCAATATCCTTTTCCTTAATACTATAGATATGTAGCCTATCATATAGAGGAGTTTCAAGCTGTTTACCCCATTTAGAGAATTCTCTATATCCAATTACTTTAATAAATCCTTTTTCTCCCCATCTTTTTCTTTCTAACTTAGTACATTTTAGAATTTCCTCAACTTCAGATGATGTTAATGCAAATCTCTCTTTATAGAGAATATATAACTTATGTTGCAGAAGCTCATTATTTTTTAGTAGATTTACTAATTCAAGTATTAAATCATCTTTCTTAATTTTTGTTTTTGTATCTTTCTCTAAAAAAGAAACTAGTTCATTTTTAGAAATTTTTTGTGTGAGTTCATTTACTGACACATTTAACATGTTTAAACTCCTTAGCTTTAGTGTGTTATGTCCACAAGTTCAGAAGAGATTTTTTATTCACCTACTGCAACCTGTAATACCCTTATAATATTATCCATATTTGCATCTTTACATACGTTATGTTTTAGAATATACCTTGAAAATTAATTTTCTATACAAGGGACCAATAAGTCTCTCTACTTCCAATAATAATTACACACTATAATAAAGATAGATGTAGTGAACAATTTTCTTATAAAATTTGAAATTAACGTTATAAACTTAATTTT
>CALJTN010000408.1 GCA_937976175.1 uncultured Clostridiaceae bacterium
TCAACATACTCTCACATCCTTACTTACTTAAGTAAGCTTTACTTTCCCCTTAGTCTGTCCGGGTAAAACCTTTTCTTCAAATTCATTGTAGATATGAATAGTCTCAAGTAATGAGCCCTTGAGTCTTACATTTATAATATCTTTTGTAGTGTTATTAATATAAATATGAATCTCTGGCATTGTTTCTTGAATCTTTGCAATATCTGAGCTAATATTTAAACTCGGATTTTTTATAGGTATTAAAACACCATTTTGTTTAACTTTGCCTTGTTCGTCTTCTAAAGAAATATCATACCCATCTTCTCTTAGATTAAGGGTGATAAACGTACTCTTAGAAGATTTAAGTCCTGTATAAACTGTATCTATTGGACCTGGTCCTACAAAACTGTAGTTATCCCCAGATGCTAGCACGTCCCATAGCTCTAACCTAAAAGTGCTGTCAGTCAGCGGTTTTGGTGAACTAGATTGCATTGGTGTTTGTTCTTCTTGCTGCGTGTCTTCTTGTATTAGCTCATCATAAGTGACATCTGTATTTAAAAAAGCTTCCTCTATGTTGTTAAGACCTTTAAAGTTAGTCGTATAAACTTCATCTTCTATAGGCTCTCCCACCAACATAAACATGGAGAATTCAACTGTAGAAGCTACTACCTTTTTCCTATCACTTCCATAACGCATCAAAAGCATCTTATTATCTTGATCCCGTTGCGGACTATTATCAATCTTAAAAGATGCAATATTAATTAGCTGATAAGATTGATTAAGATTTTGTATAAATGCTCTTGTTTCTTGATAAGTAGAAGTATAAGTTAACTTGTATTTCTTCTCTAGAAAATGACCTGCTTCATTTTGGTAAGCTGACTCTTCTAGCTTTTCTACTTTCATATCAATAAATTGATTGCTTTCCATAAGCCTAATAAACTCTATAAACTCTTTGGCTGCCGAAGTCGTGGTGGGCATACTCTTTTTAGCAGCATTTTTTCTGGCATTTATTTGTGCTATTTCTTTTTGCAAATTTGGGAGATCTTTTAAATGTTTTTCCTGAGCTGCGAGTTCTGCATATTTTAAGGCACTTTGGCTTTGGATATCTAATATCTGAGTGATTATATCTTTGCGTATACTAAGAACATAAACAATTTGTGCTAAAATAATCAGCACTCCTATTCCTATAAAAATACTATTTTTAAATGATCTCATTGCCCCTCACCTCCACTCGGCTCTTGTTGTCCTTCTGGGAAGTAAATAGTTGCTTCTTCAAAAGCTTCAGACTGTATAATGTCCTTAACTTCTTGATCTGATACAGTTAAAGTAAGCGTAAAGTTGCTTTGTTTTCCCCGAGTGTCTTGTTCACCTTTTTGTGCCTCTGATACATTAAACTCTATTTGAGCTTGTTTAAAAAGACTTTCTAAAATAACAACATAATTTAGCAGTGCTTCTATTGTATTTGTTTTACCAGCTATACTTATCTTTTGTTCAGCACTTATTAGTTCTAACTGATTAATGCTCATACCTACGGGTAACCTTGCTATAAGACTATCTAATAGGGCCGTATGAATAAAATCATTTTGTTTAAGTGTATGATATTGATCTGACCAAAGCTTAAACTCTGTTTTCTGCCCTTCTAACTGGTTTAAAATCTGGTTAACCTCAGAAAACCTTACATCATTTTTCATAAACTCAAGCTCTTGTAATACGTTTTCTTCATGCTTTTTAAGAGAAATTGGCGGTATAACAATAGTTACCATAAATACCAGACACTCCAATAAAATAAGCATTGCAGCTATAAGTATGTATTTTTTAACCTTTTGCGCACGTATGTACTCCTTAGGTAATAAATTAATTCCCCTAGTTTTAATTTTCATGCCTCTCCCCCTAGCTCCCATGAATTGCACCTAATATATTGACAAAAAATCTTCTGTAGGGCTCAAAGTTAAGCTCTTCTTTTTCAATAACATTACTAAACTCCGTTAAGGTTTTTGTATTGATATTAAGAGCCTCTTTAATGTAGGTTTTAATCCCTTCAATACTTGCTCCACCCCCAATTAAATAAACCTTCTTGATAGGCCTATTTTCAAAGCGGGAATAGTAAAATTGCAAGATACGTTCAAGCTCCGCAATAATATTGTATTCTATTTGTGGTTTAATCAGCTCTTTTAAGTACTCTGCGTAGGCTTCTTTATTTTCGTTCTCCACTTCTTGCTCTTTGGGGTTTCCAAAGGAATTATTGATCGTTTCATTAATAGCCTCTATACCAAATTCAATAATTCTTGTGAGTACTGCATGGTCCTTGGCAATGATAGTTACTGTTGTAGACTTGCCGCCTATATCAATAACAAGGAGATCCCCCTCCGTATTATGAACCATATTCACTTGATCTCCAAACACTGTCTCTAAGGCTTGTGAAGGAATACTTATTTGTAAAGGTATACAATTTAAACTTTCTATGAGATTAACCATAGGTAGAACAATATTATTTGGCGCTGCCACTAAAAAAACTTCTTGTTTTGCTTCACCTTTTTCTTCAAATTCTCTCACTATTTTAAAATCAATTTGATACTGTGAGGTATCGACTGGTAAGTATTCCTCAGGTCTCATAGTAATGAGCTGTCGCATGACCTTTTCTGATTGCTTAGCCATCGTAATATTTCTAATAATAATGGTATTGCTCTGAATAAGAACAACAGCTTTTTTAGCTTTGTATTTTTTCAACATTATTTCCTTGGAAATAGCTTGATAAATAGGTTCAACATTATGCATAGTCCCATTTAACATACAATCTTTTGGGGTATCTAAAAGTGAGAATTTTTCTACTTTAAGGCTTGTCCCCTTTTTCGTAACCTCTATGAGCTTAATGGTGCTGTTGCCTATTTCTATCCCTATCACACTTCCTAGCATGCGATTCCCTCTTTTCTATGAAAATACTCATAACATATCTTAATAGGCTATTTTATATTCTAAAGATTCACTAAATACATTTTCAACTTGTTGAAAGATCTCTCCATTTCTAATAACTGCCAATGTACATTCAAAACGTACAATAGGTGAGTTTTGTTCTCTTATTACTTTTATATTATATATCTTATCGGATATAAGGGACTCCGTAAAATTTGCTTTATACAACAGATGATAGGCACCCTGATCATTTTGTATAGTATTATTTTCTCTTAGTCGGATCTGACGATTTTCTTTTCCCGAACCTGTTCTTGGTGTTGTACTTAGTTCTATCTTAACAAGTTCTCCCTCTATTTTATCACTAGACTCCGGTGTTTTAGTCTCTGCAGGCGGTTGAATCTTTTTTTCTTCTGTCCCCACCTTCACAGTGATCGTCACTTTTTCAGCAAGTCTCATTTCTTCTCTTATAAAGCTAGTAGCTATTCTTGCTTGTTCACTTAAGTCAG
>CALJTN010000409.1 GCA_937976175.1 uncultured Clostridiaceae bacterium
ATGAGTAGTTTCTTTTCTCTTGTAGGAACAATTGAGAATGTATCATCAATTGTTAGCTTATTTATTATGGCAACATGTATGGAATATATTGGTATAATAGAAGCGTATTTGATTGCGTTTGTTATATTTGCGATTGCATCACTCTGCTTATACATAGGTTTAGAGCGTGCTCAGAAACAAAATAACACTTGAGGAGGGAGAACGCTTATGAATTTAGATTTTACATTACCGTCGAAGCAACACGCAACTATTGTCTGGAGATACAGAGAGGATTTTCTTAGTAGAAATGAAACTATAGATGGAAGCGCTGGATTACAGGATGAAAAAAACTTCGAAGAATGGTTGAATAAAAATGAGCACAATCGATTAGAGGAGACGGTTGAAAAAGGATTAGTTCCAGCAACAACATATTTGGTTTTTGACAAGGATTATCCTGAACCCTTACTAGTGGGAATGATTGATATCAGACATCGATTAAATGATTATTTACTACAGTTTGGTGGAAATATAGGCTATTCTGTTAAATATAATTTTAGAAATAAAGGATATGCCAAGACAATGTTGAAGCTTACTCTAGCAAAATGTAAAGAGTATAAAATGAGCAGGGTGCTTCTCACTTGTGGCAATGATAACGTTGCTTCTCAAAAAGTTATAGAGTATAATGGCGGTATATTAGAAGATACGAAAGAGTATAATGGGATTACGACAAGACGATATTGGATTGAACTATTATGAGTGTTTCACTTTTAGGGAGGGTTTTGGGTCAAATTGAAGTTTTATTATAATTTCAATGGCTCGAGGCCCTTTTCGTATATGATGTAAATTCGCACTTTTTCTTGATTCACTTGCAGAGTTTATTTATAATCATTTGTTGGATAGAACATATCAGTAAAGGTAAAACCGCCATTTAAAAAGAGTTTCTTGCTTATAATAGTGGTATCTCTACACCCCCCTGGGTATATCCCCTTTGTTTACGCGCATTTATATCCTTTTGTTGTCACAACGCATGTGGAGTGCGTGGCGTTGATAGAGGCATTAAGCTCTTAATGAACGTTGTGAATTTAGAGGTTAAGCCCGCATTTCGGAACTAAAGCGAAGAAATACGTTCATTATTAATAGCTTTATTTTAAAGGTTTTGTAGAGTTATAGGCAGTTTTTCAATGTGTATTTTATGTTATCACACACAAAGAAAAACTGCTTTCTTTTGATTTTGATCCGCTATGACTTTAGGATACTAACTTTGCGAATCAGTATCCCAATCATATGTAAAAATGGTCCTGTATAAATTTGGTGAATGTGGTAGGATATTGGGGGCAGTCATTGACATTAAACTTCTTTAAAATTTTTTATATTGTTATAAAATAGAAATAAGTATTATTAAAATCAAGGAAATTGACAAAAACTTAACTGGAAAAGTGTATAAAGTTCCGAACCATACTTCAGGTGTTATAATTAAAGCTGACATTTTAGAGGATTTTAACAAAATTTGCTGAAATATTACAACGAAACTTTTTATTTAAATTAATGATATAAGGGGATTACTTATGCAAGATATGATGATAAAAGTATTTACGCCAAATAAATTTCTTCAGCCATATATAAACAAAATATGGGTTTTTGAGAGTAAATATGGTATACCAAAGACTGACTTAAAGCTTATAGCTCCAAACGGTGAAATGAAACTGATTATTCCGTATAAAAATAATATGAGAAGTACAATTGAGAACCAAACTCGAGAACATAAGGAATCATCCTTTATAATCATTGGTCAAATGACAAAATCAGCTATTATAGAATCGGAAATTAATTTTGGATCAATAGGAGTAGATTTCAAGCCACTTGGTGCGTATAAGTTTTTCCCTTTTTCATTGCATGAAATTACAAATCAGGTTTATCATGCCCCTGACATATTTAATAAATTAGGAGACGAATTACAGGAAAAAATATCAGAAATTACGGATATTAATAAAAAAGTAATTTTTGTTGAAGAGTTCTTATATAGACAGATGATTGAGTTAAATAAATATGATTACATAACAGAATATGCAGTGAATAAAATCATTTCAAGTAATGGTTTAGTTAATATAAGTGAACTAAGCAAAGATATGTGTTATTCGAGACGCCAACTTGTAAGAAAATTTATAGAGAGCATAGGTTTAAGTCCAAAAGAATTTTCATGTATCATTCGTTTTCATGAAATTTACAAAAAGTTTAATATTAATAAATATTCTGAAGAGGATTTATATGATTTATACTACGATCAATCTCATTTTATAAAAGAATTCAAGAAATATACCGGGCTTACGCCTGGTGAATACCTTAGTCAAAGTAATAAATTTGGAAGTATTTTTTATAATATATAATTATGTCCCATTTTTACAATACTGAAATTCAGTTAATGAGTATAGTAAAACTATAATAATTTTAAAGGAGTGTTGTATATGAAACATTTATTAAATTGGATCGAAATTCCGGTAACAGACATTGAAAGAGCAAAAAAATTCTATGGTACAATTCTTGATACAGGTTTTCACGACATGGCAATAGGAGATATAAAATATGCTTTATTTAGTTCAGAAGATAAGTACAATGCAGGGGCTTTAGCACAAGGACCATTCTACAAACCAAGTACTGACGGAGTACTAATTTATTTAAATGGTAGAGAAGATTTAGAATATATCCTTTCTAAAGTAGGTGCAGCTGGTGGAAACGTAATTATGCCAAAAACATTACTTTCAGATATTGCTGGATACATAGGAATGTTTATTGATTCAGAGGGAAATAGAATAGGGGTTCAGAGTATGAAGTAGGGCATTTACACTGCAATGAACTTGTATAGATTTCTATAGAGAAAAAAACACGTATCGACAATATAGTCTACAAAAAAGAAATCATATAATATTATTTTAACTATAAAAAATTAGGGGGAGATTTTTATGTCAATTAATCATTTAGCTGTTTTTGCGGCGACTTTTGCATCATTCTTTATCGGATTTTTATGGTATGGACCGATATTAGGAAAGGTATGGATGAAAGAAGCTGGATTATCAGAAGAAAAAATTAAAAATATGAACCTTGGAGTAACATATACTTTAGCTTCTGTTTTAATAGTAGTACAGGCTTACAACCTTGCAGCTCTATTAGCTAATGTAAATTTTACTATGAGTATTGTATACGGATTATTAACAGGTGCAGGTTGGGTAGCTACTTCATTAGGTATCATATACTTATTTGAAAACAGATCAAAGAAACTTTTCTTTATAAATGCAGGATATTTAATAATATCATTTATTGTTATGAGTATGATTATTGGAGCATGGAAGTAATCAAGAATTTTACAATGTAATGTAACTACACTACAATAGGTTTTAATAAAAAGATAGAATGATTTAAAGTATTAAAATTTCACTCATTCTACCTTTTTATATTTAATAGAAAAGTGCTACTTTTTTTAGGGCAAGTCAGAACAATTCCTAACTTCTTCTTTAATATAAAATTCCGCGAAAAGGTTTAATTCTGCGAATTAGCATCCCCCTTAAATTAATTGCGAAATAGTATTAACATACGGTGCAAATGCACGTTGAGACTGTAGTGAAGCTGTGTAAATAAATGTCCCCCCCAATAAAAACCCTTTCCCCCTAAAACAAACTCTTTTCCACCCCACCCAGGCAACGCTAAGTGCAGGAGCCAGGGGCAAGAATCAAGGTAAGAGAAAAACACCAGAGAGTTGCCCCTAACAGAACCATTGGGGAGCAAAGGATAGGGCAGAGATAAGGGTTAAGGAACAAGGGGAAAGATAGGATAAAAAGCAGGAATAATAACAGAATAAAAATACCAAATCGGGAACGACTTTGTTTTAATGAAAATAAAGTTATTCTCGATTTTTGCGTTTTGTGAGAGAAAAAATGGGGGGAAAGTGGGAAAGACTTTGTTTTATGGGGCAACGAGTGATTAAGGTTTTTGGGGTGGGGATTGCCCAACTTTCTTCCAGCGGTACATAGTAGGAAGAAAGTTTAGGTTTTACACCGAAAATTTTTCCTACAGGAATTTAGGAATCAAGGTTCAAGGGATAGGGCAGAGAGATAAGAGAGACAGGAATGGAGAAGGGATAGGGTAGGAAAATAGGGGGAAAGAATAGACACAAGGGAGTAAGCAGGAATAAGAGAGGCAGGAAGGGAGATAGGGAGATAGGGAGATAGGGAGATAGGGGGATAGAGGGATAGAGCGAGGAGTGTTGAAATCCTTGAAAAATACAGTATCAGAACAGGTTCGATTTATTCCAGATAATCAGTTGATTAATGAAGTAATTACAAATCAAAAGACTTCTGAAATGCTTAATTTTAATGATAGTACATTAAGAGGGCAAGTAATAAATGGTAAATTTAAAGATGGTGAATACAGAAAAGCCAAGGGAGTAAATATAATTCTAATTAATGCTTAGTAAATAATCACTAACCATTAATTAGAAAAGATAGTTACTTCGTATTAGTATTCTAAAATGTAATAAATAAGTATAGAATATGGATTTGTTTTGTATTTTTAATTTACAATTATTAGATAAAATCGTATAATACTTCTATAAATAGAAAAGGAGTGATTTATGTGAGCATTGTAAACTGTTTTTTAGGATTTTCACAAATAGGGGAGGAATTATTTAGCTTATAAAGTAATAAGTCCTCTATTGAGTAATATAAGATAACGATGGAGGGTATAAAAATGAATATATCAATTAGATTAGAAAATGAAAATGATTTTAGAAGTGTAGAAAATATTACCAGAGAGGCATTTTGGGATGTATATAAACCTGGTTGTGATGAACACTTAATTATTCATAAAATCAGAAAGTTAAATGTATTTATCCGAGAATTGGACTTTGTTGCATGTGAAGAAGAAATAATTGTTGGTAGTATAATTTACTCACATGCAAAAGTGATTAATGAAGATAATGAGGAATTTGGAGTTCTGTGTATGGGCCCTCTTGGCATATTACCTTCTTATCAAGGTAAAGGGATTGGAACTCTACTTATGAAACATTCTATTAATGTTGCTAAAACATTAGGTTATAATGCAATTGTTATTTTTGGTAATCCAAACTTTTATCATCGCTTTGGTTTTGAAAATGCTATGAAGTATAATATTCAAACATCATGGGGAGCTAATTTTGAAGAGTTTATGGTATTAGAATTATATGGAGGTTCACTTGAAGGAATTTCAGGCAAGTATTACGAGGACTCTGTTTTTGAAATTGATAAGGACGAACTGAATGTTTTTGAAAAACAATTTCCATATAAGGAAAAACATGTTACTGATACTCAATTAAAATAGATGTTAACAAATTTTTAAAAGAGTTGTAAAGGTTATATCATATCAAGACTTTCGGGTCACTTCCAACTTCCTTTAATAAAATCAAAGGTTTCAGGCTTATTTTACATATGATGTAAATTCCGTGTTTTTGCCTCTAAAATATTGCCTATGTCAAGGAGTAGCTTATAATCATTTCTTATATAAAAAAGCATTATTAAAGGTAAAACGAATAAATTTAATCTACATAAAGAAGGCAATTAATAAGAACGCCCGAACATATGTTGGGGGTGCAAGGAGGTTCAATTCTTTTGCACCTCCTTCTTTTAACGCGTATTTATATACTTTTATTGTCATAATGCACGTGGAGCTGTAGTTAAGCTATCTAAATAAATGTGTCCTTCAAACTAAGTTTTTCCACCTCCCACCAGGCAACGCCAAATCCAGCACAACACGTAGGGTTGAACTCAAGCTCCAAACCCCAGAGAGTTGCAACTAACAGAACCAATAGGGAGATAAGGGGGATAGAGTGAAGAAAAGAAGCAAGGATAGAGGTAAGAGGTAGGGCTGGGAGATAAGGAGAGATAAAAAGGGGATAGAGCGTGAAAGAGGCGCAAGGAGCAATGCAGGATAAAGAGCATGGAACGCTTCGCTAATGGGATAGGGGGCGAAGCGGAGCTTATTTAGGGGAAAGAGATTTTGATCCGTGTTAAAAAACATTGCTTTTACGTATACTAGACAGTCAAAAGTTTTATAACTCTAACAAGCCTGGTGATCCTCATAAAATTCAAGGTCTCCCTACTTAGATTTAATTATTCGGGTTATGGTTAAATCCTTATTTTTGCCTAAACTATGAAAAATACTTTTCTTTAAATGCACTGGAGTAGCAACATGCTTTATAAATATACTTAATTTAGATATAATATAAGTATATTTGTAAAGTGAGGTGACGACCTTGAACTACCTAAAAAAATTAGAAGAAATCATTAAAAACCAGAATGGCACTGTATTAAGCGCAGATTTGGAAAAATACGAAATCCCGAGAACATATCTTCAGATGATGGTAGCTGAAGGGACTCTTGAAAGAGTAGACCGTGGAATTTACGTTTCTGTTGATTCTGTTGAAGATGAAATGTATGCAATGCAAACCAAATACTCGAAATTGGTTTATTTTCATGAAACTGCTCTTTACATTAATAATCTTACGGATAGAACCCCATTTGAGTATTCAGCTTCTGTTCCTAGTGGATATAAAGTCGTAACAAGTATCGCGGATAAATTTAAAATTTACTATATAAAAAAAGAACTCCATGATCTAGGAGTTGTAACCGCCATGAACACATTTGGTAATTCGATTAGAGTATATAGCATTCAAAGAACCATATGTGATTTATTTAGAAGTAAAAATCGAATTGATATTCAAGTTTTTAATGAAGCGTTAAAACGATTTGTAAAGCTAAAATCTGTGGATTATTCACTGCTTATGGAATATGCGAAAAAACTAAAAGTTGATACAGCTGTTAAGAATTATATGGCGGTACTATTATAAGCGGAAAAGGTGGAAACAATTCTAAAAAGAGGCGAGTTAAATACCAGACCAAGAGATTTTTACAAATATACGTATTTCAAATACAAAATAAGTATATTTGCAAATAATATCCTACCTTCTCAAATAGACCTGAGAAGGTTTCTTTATTGTACAGAAAAAATAAGCGAAACATGGTCATTAAAAAAAGCCCTAGAATGTTTTTACATGAAAACCTTCTAGAAGAGACTTTTGTAACTGCATATAAAAATTTAGTACTTGCGTATAATTTATAACAGTGTTAATATTTATATATAGTGTTACGTAATTTATATTAATGTTAATGGGGGATATAGTGAAAGAAACAGCTAGCGATAATAAGCAGATACTAAAAAAGGAAAGAGTAAAGACCTATTTCTATGAGGCAACAAAGGATATGATAATAATTGATGGGGTTGAGAGCGTGTCTGTTAGAAAAGTAGCTGATAAAGCCGGATACTCCTATGCAACTTTATATAATTATTTTGAAGATATAAATGAGCTATTATGGGAAGTTAAATTAATAATGATTAGTGAACTCGTGGAATTAAAGCAAACTATAGAAGAAAATAAAAGCATCAAGGAGGGTTTAAAGAGTTTATTTGGAACCTATATAAGATATTTTCTAGAGTTTCCAAATATATATAAGTTTTTCTATTTTTACAAGGTAACTCAACCCATTAAAAATAGTGATAATCATAAAATTGAACCTGACTATGAAGCAATGATGAGAGCTGTATTAAATGGTTTTGTACTAGATGGAACGTTGAAGGATAAAGATTTAGAAGTTGTAGGGAAAACCCTAATCTATTCACTACACGGTATATTAACTTTGTACTTTTCAGGCAATGGAGGTATTACAGAAGAAAGTGTATATAATGAACTGAATAAAATTATCGACTATTTATTATAGAAAGGAAAGGCGTTTTGTTTACTTGTTGCATTCTTATACTCGGCCTTTCTTCTTTTTACTATCTATTATACATACTTCGATAAGCTAGAAACAATAAAACAGTTATACAATACAACTATATTTGAGGATAGAAATTTAAATGCTGTTAACTGGGGAGGTTTAATGTGAATAAGAAAAAGGTCGTTATTATTGGTGCAGGGATTGCGGGACTATCAGCAGGCTGTTATCTTCAAATGAATGGATATGATACAGAAATATTTGAGGCTCATAATATTTCTGGAGGTTTATGTACTGCTTGGAATAGAAAGGGTTATTTGATAGAAGGATGTATTCATGGACTTTTAGGTTCAGCGCCCTCACACCTACTGTACAATCTTTGGAATGAATTAATAGAAATGGATAAGTTGAAATTTGTAGATGCAGATATTAAACATTTATATATTTTTGAAGATGGTAAAAGATTCACACAATATGCTAATTTAGACAGGCTACATAAAAGCATGATCGAACTAGCTCCAGAGGACAAGGATATAATTGATGAATTTATTGGGGATATAAGGCGATTACAATCTGTTCAAATATCCTATGATAAGCCTAAGGAGTTTTTTAAC
>CALJTN010000410.1 GCA_937976175.1 uncultured Clostridiaceae bacterium
TTTAAAGGTTCATTGAGTAAAAGTATATGGAAAGTTATATACACTTAGTAAAATGAAAGTTTTAGTTTGAAGAATTATACCATTAATTGTATAATGTATATGTACAGATAGCTTAGGTTGAATAGGGGGATAATTATATGAATACAAAGAATCGAAGTTTAGCAGAAATTCATTTAGCGGTTTTTTTATTTGGTGTATCGGGGTTATTTGGAAAATTGCTCTCGCTGCCACCTATGATAATTGTACTTGGGAGAGTGTTCTTTTCCAGCACTTTTTTACTTATTATAATGCTTTATCTTAAGAGAGATATAAAATTAAAACAGCGAAAGCATTATTTTAATTTAGTAGCAATGGGGGTAATTTTGGCCATCCATTGGAGTACTTTTTTTAAATCTATTCAGGTGTCTACCGTAGCAATAGGATTACTCACCTTTTCTACATTCCCTGTTTTTGTTACCTTTCTTGAACCATATTTCTTCAAAGAAAAGATTAAATTATCAGATGTTATTATTGCTATTGTTACCTTCTTAGGTGTAGTTCTTGTAATTCCAAAATTCCAGCTAGGAAATAACCTAACTCAAGGAGTTTTATGGGGAGTGACATCTGGGTTTACCTATGCCATACTTTCTATGTTTAATAGAAAATATGTAAAAGAATATTCAAGCCTCATAATTGCTTTTTATGAACAACTTGGGGCAACAATTGTATTAATTCCTTTTTTATTTTTACAGAACCCGAGTTTTCAAACTAAGGATATATTGTTGTTAGTACTATTAGGTACGGTTTTTACTGGAATTTCTCATTCCTTATTCATAAATGGGCTAAAAAATATCAAAACACAAATAGCAGGTATTATTTCATGTCTTGAACCAGTCTACGGTATTATTTTTGCTATTTTTTTATTAAGAGAAATACCAACATTAAAAGAAGCTTTAGGCGGGATTATTATTTTAAGTACTGTTTTTTATTCAACCATTAAATCTAAATAATTCACTTGAATAGAAGGGAATACCCTAACAATTACCGAAACTAAAGTGATATTAGTGAGTTTCTAAATATAGTTTTAGAAGCTGTGGATAGAAGTTTAGATACATATCTTTATATAGTATCGTAGTATGATACTCAAACTTATAGAATTGAAAGCCTTTCCTTCTAAAATGCCCTTTAAAATACTAATTACTCTTGAAACGAAGTATTTTTTCTTAGATTATGCTAACAAAAAGATATATTGAGTAAAATGCATTTGAACAAGCATTTCAAGCAATATATCCTTTTCGTTATAGCATAATCTAAAAAACTCGCATTAAATTACCTTTTTCACATCAAATAAAGCATTTTGAACTAACCAGTTTTGAGGGAAGTATCTTCCGATTGTCCAATAGCTAACCCCACCTAAGTTATATTCGTTAGCAGTCCTAAGCTTAGCATTTATACTTCTAGCATCTTCAAACCAAACTTCATGTCTTCTTCTATTGGCATCATAATAATTAAAAAACGGTGCTTGAGCAGTATAGTCATATTCAATAGCTGCATTTACTCTTCTTGCAAGATCTACTGCTTCTACATTACCCAGTGCAATTGCTCTAGTGCCTGGTTCAAAAGGCAAGGTCCAATCATAGCCATAGTTAGGGATTCCCATAAAAATCTTTCTCCTTGGAATTGCTGTTACAGCATAATCAAGGATTCGCCTTACTTGATTAAGTGGAGCTACGGCCATTGCTGGACCAGCGGTATATCCCCATTCATAAGTCATTAGGATAACATGGGAAACTAAGGCGCCGTGAACAGGGTAATCATGAGCCTCATATAGTAATCCCTTTATATCAGCAGAGGGCTTAGGTGCTACGGCTGTAGTAACAATATACCCCAGTGGCTTTAATCTGTTTACTGTTTTGCGTAAAAAATTATTATACTTTTCTCTATCTTCTGGATAGATGAATTCTAAGTCTATATCTAAGCCGTAATAATTTTTACTTCTTAATGTATTAACTATGTTATCCAATAATGTATTTTGTATATTTTCATCTGTAAGTATAATGCGGGCTAAATCGCTATCGAAGCCAGCACCTGGCAACAAATTAGTAATTACCATCATAGGGGCTACTCTAGCATTCCTAGCAGCCTCAATTAGAGGTACATCATTTATACCTCTTAATGTTCCGTTAGCTAGTATCTCATAACTGAAAATACTAAGGTATGTGAGATTAGGAAGAGTCTTTAAAAGAACATCCATACTTATAGTAGGGAGAGCATAACCATTAACTTCAATGGAACCTAACTTTTGAGTGGGTGGCGGTATATTAATAGTGTCACCAGGGAAGATTAAGGCAGTGGCACTAAGGTTAGGATTTGCAGTATATAAGCTTGAAAGAGATACGCCATACATTCTAGCTATGCTATAAAGTGTTTGGCCACGAAGAATTCTATGACGTCTTATACCGGGAAGTATAACGAGAGTTTGCCCTACTACAAGTTGATTTGGGTCTGCAAGTTCGTTATCAGAAGCGATTTTGGTATGCGGAACTCCATACAATCTAGAGATTCCATATAAGCTTTCACCTCTTTTTACAACATGAATAATCAAAAGAATCACACCTCATATTAGTAATATAATGTAATATATGCAAAGGAGTACAAGGAAGTACATAGTATATTTTTTATTTTAGTTTAAATGTTTTCTAAAAACTTGATTTATTTTAGTGAATAAACTAAAATTATCCTATGTTGTTTTATCAAGGTAACGTAAGGACGGATGACAATTGATAACCCTTATACATCACGGAAACAAACAAGTATCAACATAACTAATAATGAGTTTATTACTAAGACACAAAGAAGGAGGCATATTAATGGAAAAAATTTTATCTTTAGATTTAAGTAAAGCAATCCCATATTTAGGTGAGCATGAGGTTTCATATTTTCAGCCAATGATATCTACTGCACACAAAATGGTACACAATAAAACAGGTGCGGGCAATGAGTTTTTAGGATGGGTGGATCTTCCTTTAAATTACGATAAATCAGAATTTGCAAAAATTAAAAAGGCAGCAGAGAAGATAAGAAGTAATTCTGAAGTCTTAATAGTAATTGGAATAGGTGGATCTTATCTAGGAGCTAGAGCGGCTATAGAAATGTTGTGTCATAGCTTTTATAACAGTCTTTCAAGTGAAAAGAGAAAATCCCCTGCAATATTCTTTGTTGGAAATAACATTAGTTCGACATACATGGCAGACTTAATTGATGCTATAGAAGATAAAGATGTTTCTGTAAATGTAATATCAAAATCAGGAACTACTACTGAACCAGCTATTGCTTTTAGAATATTCAAGGAATTATTAGAGAAAAAGTATGGAAAAGAAGGAGCGAAAGAAAGAATTTTTGCTACTACTGACAAAGCAAAAGGAGCTCTAAAAAAATCAGCAGATGCAGAGGGCTATGAAACTTTTGTGATTCCAGATGATGTGGGAGGAAGATTTTCTGTGCTAACGGCGGTAGGATTACTTCCAATAGCAGCAGCTGGTATCGATATTGATGAGATGATGAAGGGTGCAACAGATGCAAGGGAAGCATACAGTAGTGAAGATTTAAATAGTAATGATTGTTATAAATATGCAGCAGCTAGAAATGCATTATATAGAAAAGGCAAGGTTACAGAAATTCTAGTTAACTATGAGCCTGCACTTCAATACTTTGGAGAATGGTGGAAACAGCTTTATGGTGAAAGTGAAGGAAAAGACCAAAAGGGAATATTCCCAGCAGCGGTTAATTTCTCTACAGATCTACATTCTATGGGACAATATATTCAAGAAGGCATAAGAAATATATTTGAGACAGTTATTAATGTAGAAAAACCAAGATTAGACGTTGTAGTAAAAGAAGCAAGTGAAGATATGGATGGACTAAACTTTTTAGCAGGTAAAACTATGGATTTTGTTAATAAAAAAGCTTTTGAGGGAACGGTTCTTGCTCATAATGATGGAGAAGTACCTAATATTATTTTAAATGTACCAACACTCACAGCATATAACTTTGGATACATGGTTTATTTTTTTGAAAAGGCTTGTGCCATAAGTGGATATTTATTAGGTGTTAATCCTTTTGATCAACCAGGAGTTGAAGCATATAAGAAAAATATGTTTGCTCTTCTTGGAAAACCGGGATATGAAGAAATTAAAGCAGAACTTGAAAAAAGGCTATAGAGAAATGAGAAAAATCATATGAGAATTATTGTAGATGCAGATGGATGCCCTGGAAAAAATCTAATAGAAAAAGCAGCTAGAGAAAACTCTATAGAACTTATTATGTATTGTGATATTAATCATGTTATAAACAGTGATTATGCCTCCATAAGGTATGTGGATAGTGGATTTCAAACTGTTGATATGAAAGTAGCTAATGAGGCGAAATCTAAAGATATAATAATTACTCAAGACTTTGGAGTTGCTGCCATGGTTTTAGCCAAAGGAGCCTACGCCATCGGTCCTAAAGGACATATATATGATGATGATAATATTGATAAATTATTATTTGAAAGGCATATGTCTAGTAAGTTAAGACGTAGTGGTGGAAAAACCTTTGGTCCTAAAAAAAGAACAAGGGAAGACGATGAAAAACTTTATAATAATTTAATTAAACTTATTGTAAAGGCACAATCATAGCACTAAGATTATTGCTAAAGAAAATTTTAGAGGGCTAAACAATTAATAATTGTTTAGCCCTCTAAAATTTTGAAAAATAATTAATGGAAGGGCTTTAACTGTTCCATATCAACAGTATTTCTAATAGCCTCAGGATATAATTCTGCGTTGTTTAGTTTTTCTATCATTGGATATCCGCTTTTATTGTTTTTATCAATAGTTAAGCCTTCCTTTTCATAGGGGTAGTTAGGATTATAGTGATCTAGTTTTCTACTTTGCATAATCTGCCTCCTTTCACCAATCATAAAATGTAAACTATGCTTGTATAAAGTTTTTTTATATCTAAAAATAATTTATATTTATAATAGCTTTAGCATAATAAGAAATTTTATAATAAGAAATTTAGTATTATAAGAAGTTATAAAACACTAAAAGTATTGTTTTAAAATAGAATTGTGAAAGTTTATGTCTATAAATAAAAGAATACAAAGAAAAAAAATGAAAGTATCTACTGTTACAAATAATGGTACTATAGTATAATAAATCATTATAGGGAAGAATTTATAAAGTTAATTTTACAATACGTATCTTATTTATAAAGGTAGGTGAATCTAAATGAATGAAATGAATATATTGTTTAGCTTAGAAAATCCTGAGGAAAAAAATGAGGAAGTTTTAATAAGTGTTGAAAATGAGTTGGAGGATAATTTAGACTATAAATTTCTTGTAGGTCGGGAAGGAAGCTGGACTACTATAAAGGAGTTAAGTGAGGCTAGTACCGCTAAATGGAAACCGGAGCTAGAGGGCAAATACTCTATAATGGTACAAGCTAAGAGGAAAGAAAGTAACAAGCCCTTTGATTTTATGTCAAAAGCAGAGTATATAGTAGGTGAGACTAATGAAAAGCTAATAAGTGATATTTACATAGATAAAACAGAAATAGTCATAGGTGAAAAAATAACCTTAACAGTAGAAGCCACAAAACTTCCTATTATGTATAGGTACTGGATACATGAAGGTGGAAATTGGCTACTTATAAAGGATTATTCAGCAGAGAATGTACTAACTTGGACTACTAAGTACTCTGGAAATCAAGAGTTTTTGGTAGAGTGCAAGAGTTTAGATTCTAAGAATGCTTTTGATGACTTTATGAAAATACAATTTAATGTTGAGGCAATACAATCCTTAGAAATTATTAGGTTCGAATGTCTAACCGAAGAGATGTTTGAAGATAGAGAACTAGTTTTTCAGGTGGAGGCAAGTCATGAAGATAACAGAATGGTTTTATACAAATTCGTAAAAATTAATGGGGATGGAAGTAGCATTTGTATACAAGACTATTCAAATAAGAGATTAGTTAGTTATGTTGAGCAAAATAAAGGTAATTATAAGATTTTATGTATGGCCAAGGATATGTATTCGCTTCAGGAATTTGATGATAGAGCGGTGATTCATTATAGCGTAAAACCCTACGAGGAAATAAGTATACATAGTTTTACTAGTGATTTAAGTTCACCACAGTTATGTGATACTCCTATTGCTTTAAAGTGCATTGCTAGAGGTGGAAAGGAATTGCTGTATAAATTCAAAATTCACGGAAAATGTCCAGAGGATTCTGGTTATATAAGAAAAAATAATTATATGTGGACACCAAAAGAAGGTGGGGATTATAAAATTGATCTGTGGGTCAAGGATGCATCCTTTGAGGGTGAGTATGAAAAAAAAGGTTCTATAGACTTTTTAGTTGATGATATAGGTAATGGAAATGTAATCATTGAGGATATACTTTTAGATAAGAAAAACACTGTACTAATAGGTGAGGCTATTCATGTGCAAGTTAAAGCGAGTGGGGGAACTTCTTTAAGATATAGTTTTGTAGTTTTTAACGAGGATAAAGAGATAGAAAAAATTGAATTTGGAACACATAGCTTTGTAGATTTTACTCCAGAAGAAAGTGGTAAATTCAAACTAGAGATAAGGGTGAAAGATAAATATTCAAGAAGAGAATTTGACTGTCACTCAGTGGTATATATTGAGGCCTTAGAATGCATTCCAGCTAAAATAGACTATGTTTTAACGCCACCAAGGGAGTACTATGTGGTAGGAGATACTATTTCACTAGAAGTTATATCTGAAAACACAAAAAATACTCTTGTAAATTACGTTTTAAGAATAAATGGGCACTTAGTAGAGCAAACAGATTTTGTAGAGTATAAAAACTATGAGCTTAAGCCTAGATGTAGTGGAACTTATTTAATAGAACTTAGGGCGAAAAATAAACTGAGCGCAAATGCATATGATGATAAAAAAGAGGTAAAAATAGAAGTACACGAGACGTTACCTATAACGAATACGAAAATTTCATGTGATAAGACAAAGTTTGTAGTTAACGAAGCAATAACATTGGTCGTGAAAAATCAGGGTGGCAAAGAAGTTGTATATGAGTTTTATCTTATGGAAAAAGGGGACTGGAACTTAGTACAAAGGTTTAGTAGGAAAAATGACTATACATTTATGCCTTTTAGTAAAGGGATTTATAGAATACTAGCCCTTACAAAAAATTTTTATAAGAGTATTTCATATGAAGATTATGATATAATGGACATTGAAGTAACGGAATAAATTAAAAGCAGCTTTTAAAAGCTGTTTTTTTTACGAACAAGAAATTTCATAACCAGTATATATATATATACTAATGAATAAGTAGAAGTTTTAAGAAATAGTTAAGGAGATGAATACAAATGGAAAGAATAGACAAGATATTATCCAATTTAGGTCATGGAACAAGAAAAGAAGTAAAAGGACTTTTGAAAAAAGGCAAAGTGGAGATTGATGGAATTATAGTTTCAGACAGTGCCATGAAAGTTGACCCAGATAAAGCTATAATAAAGGTATCTGGTGAAGAAATTAAGTATAGAAAGTACATATATTTAATTATGAATAAGCCAGCTGGTGTGGTTTCAGCTACGGTAGATAATCATGATGAAACTGTAATTGATTTAATAGATGAGGAGTATCATGCGTTTAAGCCTTTTCCTATAGG
>CALJTN010000411.1 GCA_937976175.1 uncultured Clostridiaceae bacterium
AAAAAAACACCTTTATACAATACTTATAGTGAATATGGTGGGAAGATAATTGAGTTCTGTGGATGGGCAATGCCAGTACAGTTTGAGGGAATAATTTTTGAGCATGAAGCTTGCCGGAATGCTGCTGCACTTTTTGATGTATCGCACATGGGAGAAGTAGAGGTAAAAGGAGCACAGGCTTTTGAATTTGTACAAAATTTAATTACTAATGATATAGCAGTACTTAAAGATAATCAAATATTATACACTTTAATGTGCTATACAGATGGCGGAGTGGTTGATGATCTTTTAGTATATAAATTTTCCAAGGAGCATTTCTACCTGGTTATAAATGCGGGAAATATAGACAAGGACCTTCAATGGATGGCTGATAATAAGGGGGCCTGTGAGGTGGAGATTGCTAATATTTCTGAAGAGGTTGCAGAAATTGCCATCCAAGGGCCCAAGGCACAAGAGATACTGCAAAAATTAACTGATATAGATTTAGAGGAAATTAGGTTTTTCCATTTTAAACAAGATGTGCTTGTAGACGGTATAAAATGTATTATTTCAAGAACTGGATATACAGGTGAGGATGGGTTTGAAATATATACTTCACAGGAAAAAATAGAGCAATTGTGGCATAAACTACTTTATATGGGTAAGGAAGATGGTCTTAGAGCAGCAGGTCTTGGCTGCAGAGATACTTTAAGATTTGAAGCTTGTTTGCCACTATACGGCAATGAGTTATCACGAGAAATTACACCACTGGAAGCAGATCTTGGATATTTTGTAAAACTTCAAAAACATAACTTTATAGGAAGGGAAGCTCTTTTAAAGCAAAAGGAAGAAGGACTTAAAAGAAAATTAGTGGGCTTTCAGATGAAAGATAGAGGAATTCCGAGGCATGGGTATGAAGTTACTATAAATGGAGAAAAGATTGGGATAGTAACAACTGGGTACTTGTCTCCTACATTAAAGAAAAATATAGGACTTGCTTTAATAGATTCTAAATATGCTGTATTAGGTACAGAAATAGAAATTGTTATTAGAAATAAATCATTAAAAGCTGAAGTAGTAAGTAAGAAATTCTATAAAAAGAATTATAATAAATAAAATTTAGGGGGATTTCAAATGAAAACATTAAGTGAATTATATTATAGTAATGATCATGAGTGGGTAAAGCTTGAGGGAAATAAGGCATATGTGGGTATTTCTGATTATGCACAACATGCTTTAGGAGATATTGTATTTGTTGAGTTACCGGATATATATTCAGAATTTACTAGTGGGGATACTTTTGGGGCTATTGAATCTGTTAAGGCAGCTTCTGACATGTATATTCCACTTAGTGGAAAAGTTTTAGAAACAAATGGAGAAATAGTGGATAATCCAGAATTAGTAAATGAAGACTGCTATAAAAGTTGGATGATTCTTATAGAGCTTACAAATAAAGAAGAATTAAATGAGCTTATGAATGAAGAGCAATATAATGAATATTGCAGTAAGGAGAAATAATATGTTTCCGTATATACCTAATAATTTAAACGACGAAAAAATAATGTTAAAAAGCATAGGTGCAGAGTCTATACAAGAATTATTTTCTGATATACCTGAGGATGTTAAATTAAATAGGAAACTAAATATAAATCCACCTATGTCAGAACTAGAAGTAGAAAAACATATAAAAGCTATTTCAAATAAAAATAAAAGTGCTGAGGATTTAGTTTGCTTTTTAGGAGCTGGAGTTTACGATCATTATATACCTTCTATTATAAAGCATATTATTTCAAGATCGGAATTTTATACATCCTATACCCCTTATCAGCCAGAAATAAGCCAAGGTACCCTTCAGGCTATTTTTGAGTATCAAAGCTTAATGTGTAATTTAACAGGACTTGACGTTGCTAATGCATCAATGTACGATGGCGCTACAGCTTGCGCTGAGGCAGCTTTTATGGCTGCTGAAAGCACAAAAAGAAAATCTATAATTGTATCTAAAACCGTGCATCCCGAAATAAGAAAGGTTCTTTATACCTATACAAAATTTAAGGATTTAGAATTAATAGAGGTAAATGAGAAAGAAGGCATTACTGATACTTTAAAATTAAAAGAACTTGTAAATAGCGAAACGGCGGGAGTTATAGTCCAAAACCCTAATTTCTTTGGAATAATTGAAGATATTACGGAAATTGAAAGGATTACACATGCTAACAAAGCCCTTCTAATAATGAGTGTTGATCCTATATCTTTGGCCATATTAAAAACCCCGGGGGAAATAGGAGCAGATATTGTGGTAGGAGAGGGGCAATCTCTTGGAAATGCAATGAACTTTGGAGGTCCATACCTAGGATTCATGACAACTACAACAAAACTTATGAGAAAATTACCAGGAAGAATTGTAGGTCAGACCACTGACTTAGATGGAAAAAGAGCCTTTGTATTAACACTTCAAGCTAGAGAACAACATATAAGGCGGGAGAAATCAAGTTCTAATATATGTTCAAACCAGGCTTTAAATGCATTAACTGCGGCTATTTATCTTACAACTATGGGGAAACAGGGATTAAAAGAAGTGGCATACCAAAGTATGCAAAAAGCACATTATGCCTTTAATGAAATTATTAAATCAGGAAAATATAAACCTGTATTTAATAAACCCTTCTTTAAGGAATTTGCAATTCAGTGCCCTGAAAGTGCTTGTGATATTAACAATAAATTATTAGAAAACAATATAATTGGTGGTTATGATATAGGTAGAAATTACCCTGAGCACAAAAATACCTTGCTACTGTGTGTAACAGAAAAAAGAACTAAGGCAGAAATTCACCAGATAGTAACTGCAATGGAGGGGGAGAAATGAAGGAATATAATAAATTAATATTTGAGATTTCAAAAGAAGGAAGGCGAGGGTATAAATTACCTCCTTGCGACATAGAAAGTATGGATATTAGAGAAATGATACCTGAACATTTATTAAACAGAAAGGAAATATGTCTTCCAGAAGTAAGCGAAGTAGATATTGTAAGGCATTTTACGCTATTGTCAAATAAAAATTATGGTGTAGATAGTGGTTTTTATCCTTTAGGATCTTGTACTATGAAATACAATCCTAAAATTAACGAAAATATGGCGTCTCTTCCTTCATTAACTTCTATGCATCCTTATCAAAGTGAAGAAACAGTACAAGGGTCCCTGCAATTGATGTACGAACTTAGTGAAAAATTAGCTGAAATAAGTGGCATGGA
>CALJTN010000412.1 GCA_937976175.1 uncultured Clostridiaceae bacterium
CAAAAAATGTCCCATGAAAATGCTATTATACGAAAACTTCATGCCGTTGAGAGTTTGGGAAGTATTTCAGTAATATGCTCCGATAAAACTGGAACTCTTACACAAAATAAAATGACTGTACAAAAAGTATATGTTGATGAAAAGGTACTGTCTCATGATGAGCTTGATCATGATAAACTTTTAGAAAAGAATCTTGTACTAATGTCACTGTTATGCAATGATGCTATAACTGTTGAAAACAAAGAAATTGGTGATCCAACTGAGGTTGCACTGGTAAACCTTGGTGAAATATATGATTTGGATGAGCTAGATATCAGAAAAGAATATCCAAGAACTGGTGAAGTACCTTTTGATTCAGATAGAAAGCTAATGAGTACAGCAAATAAACTTAAAGACAAAACTTATATGATAACCAAAGGTGCACTTGATGTGCTTTTATTAAGAACAACACAGGTAGTTACGTCAAGTGGAGTTAAACTCTTAACTGAGGATAATAAAAAGGAGATTGAAAGAATAAATAAAGAGTTTTCTCAAAGTGGACTCAGAGTTTTAGCCTTTGCCTATAAAGAAATTGCAGAGGGAAAAACAATTGGTATTAAGGATGAAAATGAGTTAATATTTGTAGGCCTTATCTCCATGATGGACCCTCCAAGGCTAGAATCTGCTACAGCAGTAGAGAACTGTATAAGGGCAGGTATTAAGCCAGTAATGATAACTGGAGATCATAAAATAACTGCATCTGCCATAGCGAAGCAGATAGGTATATTGAATAATGAATCAGAAGCCATGGAAGGTTATGAGCTAGACTCCATAAATGATGAAGAGCTTAAAACGGTGGTAGAGAACATCTCTGTATATGCACGAGTGTCTCCTGAACATAAGATAAGAATAGTAAGAGCATGGCAGGAAAAAGGAAATGTAGTGGCGATGACTGGTGATGGTGTAAATGACGCGCCTGCTTTAAAACAAGCAGACATAGGTATTGCCATGGGAATTACTGGTACAGAAGTTGCTAAAGATGCTGCTTCTATGGTGCTTATGGATGATAACTTTTCAACCATTGTAAAAGCAGTTTCTAACGGTCGAAGCATATATTCAAATATAAAGAATTCAATTAAATTCCTATTATCAGGGAATACTGCTGGTATACTATAAGTGATTTATGCATCACTTCTAGCACTCCCAATACCTTTTGCACCAGTACACCTTCTATTTATAAACCTGGTTACAGATAGTCTTCCAGCTATTGCAATAGGGCTTGAACCGCATAACAAAAATATAATGAATGAAAAGCCTAGGAATGCCAGTTCACCTATATTAAATAGACCCTTTGCAGTAGAAGTAATTATAGAAGGAGTAATTATTGCCTTTGTCACCATGTTAGCCTTCCATATAGGATTGTCAACCGGTGATACCGTAGTTTCCAGCACCATGGCCTTTGCAACACTCTGCCTCTCAAGACTACTACATGGATTTAACTGCAGGTCACGTGAATCCATATTTAGAATAGGCGTTTTCTCAAATAGATATTTATGGATTGCCACCATATTAGGTTATTTACTTTTGGAATTAGTTTTAAGATTTAATCCGCTTGTAAGAGTTTTTGAAGTGGCACCTTTAACTTTAAATCAGTATGCTATAGTGTATGGCTTTTCCTTTATACCACTAATTCTTATTCAAATATATAAACTAATATTTGTAAAAGCTCATAAGTAAGTGCCACCCACGTGGCAAGTGGCAAGTTGTACAAGTGCTACCCACGTGGCAAGTTAAAAATATGTTCTAGCTCAACTCCCAATTGTATAAAAACTCTTATTATACAAATAATAAGCCTCAGAAAAGTAAATCAAACACTGGAGGCGCTAATTATGGGAAACATAATAGTTGAAGCAGTATCTAAAGTGACTTCATCCACTGAGGAAGTTATGCCTGATATATTAGTATTACAGTTTACTATTGTCACTGCTTGCGTAGTGGGAAATCCAGATTCTGAGTCTAACAAGTGGGGACTTGTAGATACAGGGCTTGAAAACTCTGCTGAGTTTATATTAGAATCCACTGAAAAACGCTTTGGTAAGAATAACCCACCACAAGCAATCATACTTACTCATGGGCACTTTGATCATGTTGGGTCAGTAATTACACTTGCTAATCATTGGGATGTCCCAGTATATATTCACCAGTTAGAATTGCCTTATATAATAGGTAAGAAGGATTATCCAGCTGCGGATCCTACTGTAGATGAAGGCATTGTAGCTAAGATGTCACCTACCTTCCCAAATAAAAGTATCGACATAGGACAACGCGCTAAAGCGCTTCCTTCTGACGGTAACATACCAGGCATGCCTGGCTGGAAATGGATACCTACCCCTGGCCATACGAAAGGTCATGTTTCATTATTTCGAGAAAAGGATCGCACACTTATCGTTGGAGATGCCTTTTGTACAGTTAAACAAGAATCACTTATGTCTGTGTTAAGTCAAAGCGAACAGATAAGCGGACCACCTAAATACTTAACTACAGATTGGAAGGCCGCAGAAGCTTCTGTGAACCGCCTTAAGGAATTAAATCCATTGCTTGCAATTCCAAGCCATGGTAAGCCTATGAAGGAAGAGGAACTATCACGACATTTAGAACTGTTAACACAACATTTTAAAGAAATTGCAAAACCTTAAACAAACTTGCCACCCACATGGCAAGTGGCAAGTTTGCCTCTTGCCATGTGGGTGGCACCCCTTTTAACTATTCCTGATTTCCTTTTGAATCCTTTTTAATGCCTTTTTTGACCCTCTTTCAATGTCTCTTTCTAATTTTCGCTGTTCATAAGCCATAAATAATATCTTAAAATCATAATCTGCTGGGTATAAATCCTCAGCCTTCAGCTCTAGTTTTAGCCTTTTTTCATTAACCTCTAGAAAGTCCTCTTTATATAACACTATTATATTATTAAAGCTATCCATTGGTTTATAAACTATGGCTGAATCCATATACTCCATAAGAAACACTCTATCACCTGTTTTATAATCACAAGTTTTGCCGTAATTTATATCTGTTTCTTCCTTTTTCTTTTTAACCTTGCTATCTCTTATTAAAGCGAAGTTGTAATCCTTATTTTCTGTATACTGTTTTGCTTTTTCAAGAATAGAATCCCTTATACCCATTTTCTTAGAGATCCAAAGAGCATTACTCTTTCCTGATTTACCTATAATTAACTTATATAGAGGCTCTAATGTATTGTTTTCAAACTGCATTGCTGCATTTTCAAAGTCGCTATGGCGCTCAGAAAAGTTCTTAATTTCTCCATAATGAGTGGTAGCCATAATAATGCAGCCTTTATGATAAAGCTCTTCTAATATTGCAATAGCAAGACCAGCCCCCTCATTAGGTTCAGTCCCACTTCCTATTTCATCACAAAGTACTAAAGTAGATTTGTTACTACTATTAATTATCTCAGCTAAATTTTTTATATGAGAGGAAAAAGTGCTTAAGGAATTTTCTATGCTTTGATCATCTCCAATATCTACAAATACCTTTTCAAAAACAGATATTTCAGTACCCTTTTTAGCTGCAATATGAAGTCCTGATTGTACTGCTAAGGTTAAGAGTCCAACAGTTTTTAGCACCACAGTTTTTCCACCTGCATTAGGTCCTGTTATTATTAAGGTTCTATAATCTATACCAATGTTAAAGTCTAAGGGTACAATATTTCCTTTTAATAATGGATGCTTTCCGCTAACAATGTTAATATATCCATAATCATTAATTTCAGGTTTTATTCCCTCTATGGCTCTGCTATATTTAGCCTTCGCAAAAATCATATCATACTCTGCTATTACTTCTATATTAATTCTAATTTCCTTTGAATTATCAAATATTAATCCAGTTAAATAAGATAATATTTTATATTCTTCCACTGCTTCCTCGGATTTTAACACCACTAACTCAGTGGTATGTTTTGAGATAACACTGGGCTCTATAAATACGGTGGAGCCTTTAGAGGAAGTCTCTACAATGGTTCCTGGCACATGGTTCTTATAAGCTGCTTTTATAGGAATTGTATACCTATCATTTCTCTTACTTACAAAAAATTCTTGCATATAGGTCTTATTATTACTATTTTTTAAAAACTTCTCTAGCTGTTCTTGTATTTTACCTTCTGCATTTTCTATATATCGTCTAATTTTTTTAAGCTCTTTACTGGCATTTGAATCTACTAAGGTTCCTCTTATAGAAAACTCAATTTCTTCCTCTATAGATTTAAGTTCTGTAATGGAATTGCCATAACTGCTTAAAGTCGGAGCGTAAAACTCTTTTCCTTTCATAAACTCTTTAATTTTCCTACAGCCTCTTAGAAAATTACAGATTGTGGTTAATTCCTCTGGATCAATTATTGCTCCTTTTTCTATATTATCTATAACACTCTTTATATTAAATATTCCTTCTAATGGGATGTGATGAGCAGCATCTAATATACTTCTCCCCTCACTAGTTTCATCAAGTCTATTCTCCACGACTTTTAAACTTGTGCTTGGCTCAAGCTTATCTATTAGGTTTTTTCCCAGACCACTTACACAATAAGACTTCACTATTTCCTTTAACTCATTATATTGTAATTTATTTAAAGTATTTATATTCATTTTTATCTCTCCTCATATTAACTTTTTTGTTCTATGAAGATACTAATCCCTGATAGATTTCATTAGCATTCTCTATATAATTAACACATTTTACAAATATTCTTATTTATCTGCAAAACAAAAAGCCCTGGATACTGCCACGGCTAAAAATACGTAATTTCATAAAAGATAGAATAACCTATCTCCTCTTACTATAACGGTACTTTGTGGAATTGTATCTTCATAGATATTACTAAATAAATCTATAACAAATAAAGGTATACTCTACCCTTTTTTAAAGATTTATTTAATTATAAAATTTAATCTATTTAGATACTAACACGCTCATAAAGCACCTCATTTTTTTATTTTAATAAAATCTACCTACTCTTAGTGTATTACATTGTTATGGGTATTGTCAACTACTAATAAACTTGCCAACTGCCACCCAGATGGCAAGTTTTCACTTACCATGGGGTGGCTGCTAGTATGCCACGTAACATTTTAAATTTCACATGATATCTTCACATTTGTATGTTATAATTATTAAAAAATATGAGAAACTTAGCGGAGGGATAAGCAAATGAGTTTACCAAATTATCTGTACCAAGTTAATAAAACTAATAATAAAAAATATAAAATACTTCAAATATTATTTTCTTTAATCTTTAGTTTATTTATTATTTTCACATCAGTAAAAACAACATTAATGTTTAAACCTCTATACTATTTTGATATTGAGTATTTAAATATTGAAGAGCAGTCAGGCTTTAGTAGAGATGAAATAATAAAAAACTATGATTATGTTATTGATTACTTATTAAGTCCTAAAAATCAAGAATTTGAACTTCCTTCAATTCCCTATTCAGAATATGGACAAATCCATTTCAAAGATGTTAAGAAAATTTTTACTTCTATAGATATTTTATTAATTGTAACTGGTCTTATTAGTATTGTGGGTTTATTTTTTTATGTAAAGAATAAAAATTTATTCTTTTTAAAGCAAACTGCTTCCATGCTGCTACTACTGCCAACAGTTCTTTTAACCGCTTTTATGATAAACTTTGATACTGCTTTTACTGTATTCCATAAAATATTTTTTAGGAATGATTACTGGCAATTTGATCCTGATCTAGATCAAATTATTAATATATTACCTCAAGAGTTTTTCCTTCATTCCGCTTTATTAATAATATTTCTAATAAGTTTAAGCATATTATTATTGTTAGTCTTAGCTCATAAAAGTAAGACTTTATTTAAATCTAGTAGTATTAGTGCATAGATAATTATACTTCTCTGTTTCTTTTATAGAATGAAGCTATTTGTAAAAATCACACAAAAGAAACCTTTAGCTCAATTATTTGCTAAAGGCTTCTTTTTATAAACTAATATCAGCGCACTTGCTACAAGAATCAATACATGATTGCATTGGACTCCCGCCTAAAATTAATGAAGTTACTGATCTACTCATGGTTGCCTGCATAATTACTGCCTACATATGTTTTTACTGGTTTACTAATATATTTTGCACTTAAACAATAATTGTATGTATTAATTACAATGGTTTATTACTTATGTTTATTGGTAATTTCACCTCAATGCTACCTGGCTTAGCATATTTCCAGAAAAATGTTCTTGGGAATAAAAAAAGGCATTACTGCCCTTTTTAATTTTATTAATCCTTTAAATATTTAACTTTGTCAATCTCTGATTATTTATATGACCTTATCCAACAGCTCAGAAACTTGCCACTTGCCACCTGGGTGGCACCAATCATTTAAGCAGTCAAATCGAATTTCCCCGAAATACTTTCATTAATAACATAATAACACTTATTTTCTTCAATCTTCACATATATCTCCATAGATTTTATATCCTTTTGCAGGT
>CALJTN010000413.1 GCA_937976175.1 uncultured Clostridiaceae bacterium
ATCTAAAATAAATTTCAAGAAAATTCGCATTTATTAATACAACGAGGTGAACTTATGAAAAAAACATTTAAATCTTTGAAAAAATTATGTAGTTTAATTATGGCTTTGGTTATAATGTTTAGTATTTCAGCCTGCAAACCGGAAGAAGCAGAAAAACAAAAAAGTGAAATGCAAAAAAAATTAAATGTATTCTTAGATACAACGGATGCTCATTCTTCCAATGTAATTAAATTTTTAATGGATGATTTTAAGAAAAACAATCCAGATGTTGAAATAAAGCTAAATGATGTACTAGGTGGCAAGAGTGATATAATAGAGACTATTAATTTGGGTACAGAAATTGATGTGATTTTTACTGATAGGAATACTCTTATTGAACTTACCAAAAAGGGCGTTTTAAATGATTTAGGAAATGTTTTTGAAAAAGAGGCAATAAGTGATAGATATTATGACATAATGACTTCTTATGGTAGAGTAGGAGATAAATACTATGGTATAGGAGTTGTACCATATTCTATTGAACTACTATACAATAAAGAACATTTAGAAAAACTAAAAATACCTAGTCCCAGTAATTTAGACCAATGGCTAAATGTGGTAAGCCTAACTAGTGCCAAGGGAGTAAAGACGCCGGTAGTACTAACAGAAGATCTAGATGCAAATGCTTTTCTATTTTCGCTTATAGCTAGCAAGGCCATAAACCTTCATGAATTGGAAGAAAGCTATGATAGTGGTGAGGAAGCTTATAAAAAGTTAAAAGGTGCACAGGAAATGTTTGACCAGTTTAGTTCTTTAATAAAAAGTAAAGGTATAACTAAGAATTCTTTTGAACTAGGAAATGAACAAAGTGTTATTAATTTTACCAATGCTGATACTCCCTTATTAGTAACTCTTTCTTATTATAATTCTAAACTTAATGGAAATAACATAGGTATAATAGCCGACTATGATAACAACTCAAATTATGGTTCTAACGTGCCTGTGATAATTAATTCCCTGGTATGTATGCCTGTAAATGCAAAAAATAGTGATAATGCCAATGCTTTTATTAAGTATATATACAGTGATGAGGTTCAAGCAAGAATTGTGCAGAAAGGGATTATAAGTGGAAATAAAATTGCAAATAATAAGGTAAGTGGTATTGGAAAAATAATGGTTCAACATATACACAAAGCTAATGATAATAATATTCTTATACTATATAATTTACCTGATAAGATTAAAAATAATGTATTGATAGCTATGAGAAGGATTTTAGATGGTGTTTATACCTCTAAAGAGTGGGAAGAAATATTAAAAGAATCTTATAAATGACGTAGGGCTAAAATATTTTATAAATAAAAAAAGAAGTATAAATTTAATTTATACTTCTTTTTTATTTGAAAAATTATTGCTTGCAATTTGAACATAAACCGTAAAAGTATATTTTACTTGTTAGAACTTCATAGTCAGTATGCTGCTTTACATCTTCATTTATATTTGGAAAACATATGCCTTCGATGTCGTTAACGATACCACAGCTTATGCACTGTATATGAGGATGTGAATTCATATTACCATCATATCTAAAATTACCTTCCCCTACATTAAGTTCTATTATAAGTTCTACTTCTACAAGAGTTTTTAATGCCTTATAGACTGTAGCCAAACTCATAGTAGGATAAGCTTCCTGCAGAGCTTTGTAAATTACCTCTGCTGAAGGGTGTTCTTTTGTAGATTGCAAATATTTATAAACTGCAATACGTTGAGGTGTAAGCTTTAACTTTTTCTCTCTAAAAATTGTTGAAATGTTGTCCATATACACCATCCTATATCATGATTAAATTTATTATATAATAGAAATTATTATTTGTCAAAAGAAATAATACAAAAACTCATTTGAAAAGAATAGCAAAGGAGTACGTAAATATTTTCTATTTACTTGAAGATTCAATAGGAATTTTAAATTTTATTTGATTTTTAATTCATTTATAGGATAAATAACATATATTAATAATATAGAGAGGAGGAGTTGATATTTTGAAAAAAACCTATGTGTTAGATACCAACGTTATTCTATATTCACCGAGTGCTATATTATCTTTTGGAGATAATGATGTAATAATACCTGAAGTGGTATTAGAGGAATTAGATAGTTTCAAGAAAGATAAAAGTGATTTAGGCGCTAATGCTAGATATGCAGCTAGACTTATGGATAAGCTTAGAAAGCAGGGAAAATTGAATGAGGGCATAGAGCTAGCAAGTGGGGGAAGGCTTAGAATAGAAATGAATCATTATGATACTAAAATTCCTCCTTCCTGGAATAAAGAAAAAGCCGACAATAGAATAATACAGGTATGCAAAGGGCTTAAAGATCAAGGGAAAGATGTGTGGCTAATAACCAAAGATATATTTCAGAGAATAAAGGCAGATGCGGTAGACATTAACGTAGAGGATTTTTATGAGAAATTTGTGCCAGAGTACGATAACCAGTATACAGGAAGAATAGAGGTATTTACATCATCAGAGAAACTTCAAGAGTTTTATAGTAAAAAGTTTTTAGAGGTTGAGGCCTTACTTCAATATGGTGAGGATTTAGAGGAATACACCACTCCTATTTTATGTGTAAACCAGTTTTTGATAATTCATTCAATGGAAAATCCTAAGCAAACTGCATTAGGTAGGTATGATGGTAAGAATGTAGTGCCTCTTTATAATAAAGATAGTAAGCCTTTAGGAGTAGTGCCAAGGAATGTAGGACAGAAATTTATGCTGGAAGCTTTAAGTAGTGATGCATTAAAAGCCCCCTTAGTAATTGTTAAAGGACCAGCAGGCACAGCCAAAACACTGTTTTCATTAGCAGTAGGACTTCAAAAAATACTACAGGGGAATGGAGAGAATTATAGAAGAATTTTAATTTGTAGGCCAAATGTTACCATGGATGAAGATATAGGATTTTTGCCTGGTACAGAGCAAGAAAAAATAGCTCCCTTTATGAGACCAATATTTGATAATCTAGAGATTCTTGTAGATTCTGATGAAAAAGAGCGGTACAAAAATGAGAAGGAATTGTTAGATAAGATAAAAGACTTGTTCGATAGGAGAATTATAACCACAGAAGCTGTTGCTTACCTTAGAGGAAGATCCATAGTTAAAAATTGGGTTATTATAGATGAGGCACAAAATTTATCACCAAAACAAGTTAAGGCAATAATAACTAGAGCTTCCGAGGGGACTAAGCTTATTCTTATAGGCGACCCAGAACAAATAGATCATCCCTTCCTTGATTCAAGATCAAATGGACTGTGTTATGCCTCTGAAAAAATGAAGGGTAGTGAATTATGTTATCAAGTAACTTTAAAATATGACGAATGTGAGAGGTCACCATTAGCCTATGAAGCCTCAAAGAAATTATAAATATGTTGTTTTACGTAAGAGAGTATAAGTTTTATACTCTCTTTTTCATAAAATTATAGTATCTATAGACATATTCACAAAAATTACATTAAAATTATGTTTAAATATATAGTGTTTTATTGTACAATATTATAGTAGCTAATAAGAAGAAGGATGGGAAGCATGAGAAAAATAAAAAAAAGCAGAAAAACAAAAAAAAATACAAGTGCACTTGTTTTAATATTTATATTATTTGAAATTACTTTCACGGCAATTACAGGCCCTTTTATAGTTTATTACGGTCCCTTTAACAATGTAAGGACTACAGTAGTGGGTGCAGCTATGACTACGCTTAGGTCTCAATGGATAGCTACCTTATTTTTATCTGATGAAAAAATAAAAGAAATTCTGAATGGAGAAGCAGTAGAAACTATAGCTCAAAATGATTTAGATGCTAAAGATTCAGGTGTAACAATAGAAAAACAAAACGACAACAGTATTGAAAGATATGACATAATAGGAAAAAAGTTCAAAGGGTATATATTAGTAGTTAATGACCCCACTAGAATTAAAGTAGGGTATAGCAGTAAACTTGGCAAGGAAGGCCAGCTTACTAGTGAGATTGCAAAACGCAATGGTGCCATTGCAGCAGTTAATGGTGGTGCCTTTTCCGACGAAGCAGCGGGGGCACTTTGGGCCGGGACTGGAGCAAATCCAACAGGGATTATAATGACTAATGGAAAAATTATTTATAAAGATATAAGAAGTGAGAATAAACAGACAGAGGTTGTGGCGTTAACTAAAGCAGGAAAATTGCTAGTTGGTCTTCACACTATTAAAGAAATGAGACAAGTTGGAGTCACTGAAGCGGTATCTTTTGGACCAGCGCTTATAGTAAACGGAAAGAAAACTATTAATAATGGTGATGGACGCTGGGGAATAGCACCTAGAACAGCTATTGGACAAAGGAAAGATGGAGCCATAATCTTATTAGCTATTGACGGTAGACAAGTAAATAGTTTAGGTGCTACCTTACGAGAGGTACAAGATGTATTATATGAATATGGCGCTTACAATGCAACTAACTTAGATGGAGGTTCCTCCTCTACAATGTTTTATGATGATGAAGTTATAAACAATCCAAGTGACAGCTTGGGGGAGCGATCTGTGCCTTCAATTATATATGTAGAGAGTAGGTAGTAAGATAAAACCTGAGCATAGCATATGATGATTTAAATTAAAGGAGAAAGTATAATGAAATGGATGAAAAGAATAAGTATATGG
>CALJTN010000414.1 GCA_937976175.1 uncultured Clostridiaceae bacterium
GTCTGATTTATTGACCGTTCTAATGATTTCTAAAATTGACTTTAAATCCATATTATTATTGATTAAGCAATTATCTTTAATTAAATTATTTTACACGTTCAACGTATGTTTTTGTTACGGATATTAATCCTCTAACCAACGTAGTGGTTTTAGGAGACGAAGAGGATATCTTTAAAACTGAGCTTATAGCTAAAGACTTAAATTTTATCCTGTTTGATAAGCTTGAATCAAAATTAAGAGCATCAGCGAAGATTAGATATTCTGCAAAACCTCAATTAGCTACTTTAGTTCCTTTAGAGAACAATAGGATAAAAGTTGTATTTGATGAGAAACAAAGAGCTATAACAAAAGGCCAATCTGTAGTTTTCTACTTAGAAAATTTAGTAGTTGGTGGAGGAATAATTGAGGGAATTTTATAAATATAATTAGAGCTACCTTGGTAGCAGTTTAAGCAGAGGGGTATCTAGTTAAAAACTGGGTATCTCTCTGTATTTATATAAGATAATAATTATCGATATAAAACAGTTACTTGGTGCTAATTGTAAGCTGTTTTATAAAGATTAGAAGGAGTAAATATATGGAGTACAGCGATAAGGTTATGGAGCATTTTTATAGTCCGAGAAATGTGGGTATATTAGGTGACGCCAACGGTATAGGAGAGGCAGGAGACCCGAATTGTGGAGATATAATGAAGATTTATATAAGGGTTGAGGATAACATAATAAGTAGTGTAAAGTTTAAGGCTTTTGGATGCGGCTCCGCCATAGCTTCTTCTAGTATAGCCACAGAACTTATAAAGGGCAAAACCTTAGAGGAGGCATGGAAGCTAACTAACAAGTCAGTGATTGAAGCTTTGGAGGGATTACCGGCATCAAAAGAGCATTGTTCGGTGCTTGCAGAGCAAACTATACATAATGCAATAAATAATTATAGAGAATCACAAAACCTTGAACTTTGGAAGGACGATCTAAAATAAGCATATTTAATAAAACTAAATTTTTTTCTTAGAGGATGCTATAACGAAAAGCATATATCGCTAGGAATGCGTTCACGTCGCTAAGTAATTCTAAAATTCATTCTATTTACAGCTGCTAAAAAATACAAACTCGCTATGGCTCAAACATGTATTTTTCTTTACGCATCTGAAAATAAAATGAATTAAGAATTACTAAGGCTTGTTCAGACGCATTCTACGCAATATATGCTTTTGTTAGCATCCTCTAAGAAAAAAGAGTTTGTTACAAAAATATACATTATGTTTCACCATCTGATAATCTTATATTTGTAATTAAATAAGTTTCATAATCTTAGATTTCAATATGGAAAGTTGAGATATAAGGACTCAGTAAGCTTTTTAATTTCATTTGGTATCCTTAATACACATCCATCTTCGTCATCTACAAGTATAAAAAAAGATATTTTATTTTGTGAATTGATAATTTTTAGTGAGTTAGTTAAGCTAAATAATTGATTAGAGTTTTCCGTATTTTTGCTAAGTAAAATTTCACCGCTTCCTTTGAAATTAAGTTTCCATTACTAAAGTATACATTCGTAGTAATGTAGTACATGCTTATACAAAAGTAACTAGTTTAAAAAAGGAAACCAATATTTGTATGAAAACATGAAATATATTGGAATTAATGTTATAATTAGTGTACCAATAAACTATAAGTTATTAGACACTTGTATAATAATATTCATTAAAGGAGAGTATTTATGGGGAAAAAGAGATTTTCAATAATAACTTTTATATTAAGTTTTTTATCATTGATTATTTCACTTAAATTGTTTTGGAATTTGGCTATCTTTGCAGATGAAAAGAATTCAAGTCCTGCTATTATAAATGGCGGAGAATTTTGGCTGACAATGGATTGGTTAAGACTATTACTTCTATTACTTCTGTGTATTATATCTTGTGTAAATATTTTTAGAGATGAGAAGAAAAAGTAGATTTATAAACATAACTGCAACACAATATTCATATAAACCGCACCCGTGTGACAGGGGACAGTTTATATCATTTCAACTTTAAGTATGTCTATAAGTGGATGGAGTAAGTGTTAATTATGAATAGGTGGTGAAACTATGCTTGAAGTCGTATTTAGTGATAGTGAGAAAGGTTCTATGAAATTAGCCAAAAATTACAATGAGAAAAATATGCTTGGTGGAGCTGTCGGCTATATTGGGAAAAAACCAACCAAAGCTGAATTAGAGAAACATTTTGAAGGTCAAGCAGTTGGGGGGGATTCTCAAGAGGTTGTTAACATAGGCTTTTCCCTTGATATTAGTGATATTTCAGGTGCCATTGATGGAAATGATCGACAAAATGTTTTTCGCAAAGTGTGGGGACGATTTGATTTTGATAATAAGGAGCAAAAGCAGTTTTTCCAAAATCAACGAAAAGATATGGAGAAGCTGTTGTCTGTTGCAAAGGATGGTATGTCCATAAGAATATGGAAAAGCGACGCTCCTTATTCTACTTGTGGATTTTACTTTGTTTGCAATATATTAAGAAATATTGACTGCAATATAAGTGTTGTTTCTTTACCTAAATATAGGCCAATATATAAGAATGAAATAGTAGAGTATAGTCACTGGGGAGAAGTTGAGGCGGGTAAATTTTATCAATTCTTACCTCTTGAAAAACAATTAACTCAGATAGAAAAGAGAATTATTAGTGACTACTGGCATGACTTAATGGCAGAAAATGCACCATTACGAGCAATTATAAATGGAAAGCTAACTTCTGTACCAGAAAATTTTTATGATTTCATTATCATGAAAAATATGCCAGATAATGATTTTATTATGGCCCGATTCATCGGAAAGCTCTTAGGAGAATATAGTCTAGGCATTAGTGATAGTTGGTATGCTTTGCGTATTGATAAGATGATTGAGGAAAACCAACTAATTGTTGTTGAAAATAAAGACCCTTTACATCCCTATGGGAAAGTTTTAAGAAAAATATAAGTACGAACAAAATGGAAACTGTTAACAGTAACCTTAGTGAAGAATATTCTTATAAAGCGTCACAACAATTAGGTAAATTGTTAAAAAGCAAAGATTATCATTTCGTTAACTTTTAAAAGAATAATTTGGAGTGAGGTTTTGGTATGATTTACAAACGTAATAGATTATTGTATGGATTTATGATAATAATTGTAATTATTTTAGGATTATGCTCAAGAAAGATGGCTATTTTCTTACCGGATTTTTTGAATACATATTTGGGTGATGCGCTATGGGCATTAATGATTTTTATTGCTTTTGGTTTGATTTTTAGAGAAATGAAGACAAATAAAATTGCATTAATAGGAATATCGTTTTGTTATCTTATTGAATTAAGCCAATTATACCATGCTAGTTGGATAGATAATATCAGAAAAACAAGTTTAGGCGGATTGGTATTAGGATATGGATTTTTATGGAGTGACTTATTAGCATACACTATAGGAATTGGAGCAGGCGTAATTATTGATATTTTATGGGGAATAATTGCAAAACCTAATAAAACAAAGCCTTCAGGCATAGCCTAATAAATTACGTTGAATCTAAATCTCTTATATATTAAGTATAAGATAAGCGTAATATTTAGATAAATTATGTACAAAATCATTAATTATTGTGAATTTAAAGATAATATTAAAAATTTTAGGGGGGAATAACTATGCTATATATATTTATGGGGGCAAGTTGCTCGGGTAAATCATCTGCTGCAGAAGAACTAAAGAAACTTAATAATGTACAAATTTACGCTGGTAAAGATTATTTACGTATGGCAAAAAATGAACAAGAGGCTTGGAAAATTTTTAGTGAGAAGTTAAATGAAGCTTCCAATAACAAGGATATGAATTCTCAATCAATTATTTATATTATTTCAGAAAAGAATGATATATCAAAACTTCAATCGTTTGATAATGCAGTTACAATAAAATTCACAGCAAGCTTAGAAATTATTAAATCAAGATTTGCTCAAAGAATGAAAGGAAATCTACCAAAACCAGTAGAAAAAATGATAGAACGCCAGCTAGCAGAATGGGAAGATATAAATGCGAAATTGTGTATTGATACAAGTGAGGAAGAACCTAGTGAATTGGCTAAAAAAGTCTTTGATTTATGTAATAATTCTTAGACTAATTGGAAAACATAACTACAATAAAAAGTAATAATGATTTTGAAAATAATCAAGTTCTTTTGATAAAGGAGCTAATATGTTTAAAAGTAAGGATTTTATTTTTATGGATGTTGTAAGTGTGGAAGGTAAGCGAATAGGCTTTATTAAAGATCTACTAATAGATTTTAATAAAGGCAAAGTAATTGGGTTTGAAGTATCTCCTTATAAAATTTTTCATAAAAATGTAAGTGTATTAAAAGAAGACATTATATATTTTAATAAATGTATGGTAGTAAAAAAAACTGAGACAAATAAATATTTGTGCCTGCATAGCTTTATCAATATGGATGTAATTGATAAATGTAGAAATGTGTTTGGTATGGTAGAAGATATTACGTTCACCTGCAATAACTTTGATATTAAAGGAGTTATAATATCCTCGGGATTTATTACGAATCTACTTAGGGGCAAAAGAATAATGCTAGTAAGTGAATTGATACTTGGGGAAGAGAATCTTTTATATATTCCAAGTTGCCACTCATATTCTTTTAAGAGTATGCCGCATAACTTTTTTGTAGAGGGAAAAGCTAATGAGAAAAATCAGTAGAAATAAAATAACTACAACCATTGTAATTATTATCATTTTAGCGATTATAATCTATATGGCTATGAAAATACCTATTATTAAACAATTAGTAAATCTAGTATTTATTTCTTTCATTATGTCATATATACTGAAACCACTATATATGCTTTTAATTAGAAAAGGTATAAGCAAAAGCACTGCATCTTCTCTAATAGTAGTGGGATTATTAGGGCTGATATTATTAATATTTATAGTGTTAATTCCATCAATGTTTAGAGATGATTTAAACATTAATAAAGCCATAAATGATTTGCAAAGCTATTTAGCTCATGCAAGCATGAAAATAAAAATATTACATACTAACAAATTTATGAGTAGTTTTATGAATAGTATATACCAGAAATCAGATACGCAAATACTTGTATTATTCAATAAAATATTTGATTCTATCATGGGACTTGGTGAGAACATAATAACTTACATGGTTTCGCCTTTAATAATTTATTACTTCTTATGTGATAGTGAAAATATGATAAATAAAGCATTAATAGTTTTTCCTCCAGAGAGTAGAAATATAATAAAGAAAATAATAGAAGACATTGATAAGGTACTAGGACGATATATTATAAGCCAACTTATTTTATGTGGAATTATAAGTATTGCTACCTTTTTTATTTTAATAGTTATGAAGGTGGATTTCCCTTTGATACTTTCTCTTATAAATGGTATATTCAATATAATACCTTATTTTGGACCCATATTTGGTGTATTCCCTGCTATTTTAATAGCCTTGCTATCCTCTCCCAAAACAGCATTATATACTGCGCTTTGGTTATTTGCACTTCAACAAATTGAAGGGAATATATTGTCACCAAAAATAATTGGAGAAAGTATAAGTATGCACCCCTTAACAGTAATATTATTATTGATAATAGGGGGAAAAATTGGGGGAATTGTTGGCATGATACTAGCAGTGCCATTAGGTGTAGTGATTAAAGTTATATACGAGGACTTAAACTATTATCTATTTTAATGGTTTCATATGAAGTAGGTGATTATTTTTTAAGATTATGAGAATGTGATATTATATAAAAAAATACCAACACTATAAACATTGACAACAAATATGTTTTTATTTATAATTTGTATATATTGAAGTATTAAGGTAAAACATGTTATACTATATTAATATAATTTAATACTAGGTGATGATAAGAATTAGTAAATATATTGAAGCATTTAGAGAGGAAGTGGTGGGTGAAAACTTCTTGATAGATATATTGAAGCTGTCTTTGAACCATATATTATTGAGAGATATTACAAGGTGATTGATATTTATTAATTACGTAGTGATATAATTAGGGTGGTAACGCGGAAACCTTTCGTCCCTTGTTTTAGGGGAGTGAAGGTTTTTTTTGTTTAAATACATACAAAAATATGATAAATAAACGGAGGAGATATTATGGAAAAATTAGGGTTAAACGAGATTAGAGAATCCTTTCTAAAATTTTTTGAAGGCAAAGAACATCTTAGACTAGAGAGCTTTCCGCTAGTGCCTAAAAATGATGCTAGCTTATTACTTGTAAATGCAGGTATGCAACCACTTAAGCCATATTTTACAGGAGTTCAAACACCACCAAATACTAGGATAACTAATTGTCAAAAGTGTATTAGAACAGGAGATATTGAGAATGTAGGAAAGACTTCAAGACATGGTACTTTTTTTGAAATGCTTGGGAATTTTTCTTTCGGAGATTATTTTAAAGAAGAAATTATTGCATGGGCTTGGGAGTATATAACAGAGGTTTTAAATATACCTAAAGAGCATTTATATGTAACTATATATTTAGAAGATGATGAGGCATTTGATGTATGGTGCAGAAATACAGATGTTGATCCTTTACGTATTTTTAGATTAGGAAAAGAAGATAACTTTTGGGAAATTGGTCAAGGGCCTTGTGGACCATGCTCAGAAATACACTTTGATAGAAATATAGAACTAGGTCAAATAAAAACTGCAGAAGATTTTGTTAAAGCAGGAAACGAAGATAGAGTAGTAGAATTTTGGAATTTAGTGTTCACTCAATTTGACAAGGATGAGCATGGTAACTACAACAGATTAAAGAATCCTAACATTGACACAGGTATGGGTCTTGAGAGAATAGCTACTATAATGCAAGGCAAAAACAGTATCTTTGAAGTGGATACCATAAAAAAGATTTTAGAAGAAGTTTCTAGAGTTTCCGGTGTGAAATATGGAGAAAGTCGTAAAGAGGATATATCTCTTAGAATTATAACGGACCATGTTAGAAGCACAACCTTTATGATAAGTGATGGTGTACTTCCGTCTAACGAGGGAAGAGGATATGTTCTTAGGAGATTACTTAGGAGAGCAGCAAGACATGGTAGATTACTTGGAATTAAAAATACTTTCCTAAATGAACTTTGTAATACTGTTATTGAAAATTCATTTAAAGCATACCCAGAATTAAGAGAAAAGGCAGCTTATATTAAAAAAGTTATAAAACTTGAAGAGGAAAGATTTTCAGAAACTATAGATTCTGGTATGGATATCTTAAAAGTTTATATAGAAGAGCTTGAGAAGAATAACAATAAAATTTTAGGTGGAGATAAAGCATTTAAATTATACGATACCTATGGTTTTCCATATGAACTTACAGAAGAAATACTAGAAGAAAAAGGTATAGAAATTGATGCAGAAGGTTTTAATAGCGAAATGCAAAGTCAGAGACAAAGAGCAAGGGCTGCTAGAGCAGAGTCAAATTATATGGGCAGCGGAGAAAGTGTTTTAAATTTAATTCCTAAAAATATAGAAACAAAATTTGATGGATATGATAAAACGGAGCTAAAAGCTAAGGCTAAAGTTTTAATTAGCGGTGAAGAACTTGTTACAGAACTTCAACAGGGCTTAAAAGGTATTATTGTAACAGAAGTTACTCCTTTCTATGCTGAAATGGGAGGTCAAACTGGAGATACGGGAATAATCTTTAATGAAAATTTCAAAGCAGAAGTTTATGATTGTCAGAAAAATGCTTCTGGTAAAGTAGTACACTTTGTTAAGGTATTAGAAGGTTTATTACAAACAGATGAATTAGTAACTCTTAAGGTTCATGAAGATAGAAGGTCTGAGGTTTGCAAAAATCATACAGCAACTCATATGCTACAAGAAGCACTAAAGAGAGTTCTAGGTGATCATGTTCACCAATCAGGTTCTTATGTAAATGAAGATAGATTAAGATTTGACTTTACTCATTTCTCTGCACTAACAGAAGAAGAAATTACTAAAGTGGAGCAGATTGTAAATGATAGTATTATGCAAGTGCATAAGGTTGAAACTAATGTTATGACCATAGAAAAAGCTAAGGAAAGTGGAGCTATAGCATTATTTGATGAAAAGTATCAAGAAGACGTTAGGGTAGTATCTGTAGGAGAGTATAGTAAGGAATTATGTGGTGGTACCCATGTAAGAAACTCAGGAGAAATTGGACTGTTTAAAATTTTATCTGAAAGCGGAGTGGCAGCTGGAGTTAGAAGAATTGAAGCTATAACAGGTAGTAAATCCATAAAATACGTAGAAGATATAAATAGTTTAATAAAAGACATTGCTAGTACATTAAAGTGCTCAGAAAAAGACATAATAAATAAACTACAAACTCAATTGGTAGAATTAAAAGATAAAGAAAAGGAAATAATATTACTAAAAGGCAAGCTGGCTAGTTCTTCAGTAGATGAAATTTTAAACAGTGTAAAAGAGGTCAAAGGTGTTAAGGTGATTTCAGGCACTGTAAAAGATATAAATGGAGATGCTTTAAGGGATTTAGCTGACAAACTTCGCGACAAACTTGTTGAAGGTGTAGTGGTACTGGGAAGCAATGCAAATGGTAAAGTTCAATTTGTTGCAATGGCTTCTAAGTCTGCAATTGATAAGGGCGTACATTGCGGAAAAATAATTAAAGAAGTTGCTAAGATAGCTGGTGGCGGCGGTGGTGGCAGACCTGACATGGCAGAGGCGGGTGGAAAACTTCCGGAAAAATTAAATGACGCAATGGATAATGTATGCGCTATAATTGAAACATTGGTAAAATAGTATACTTTTTGTAAGACTTGCTTTATAATATACTTAATAACAAATAATTTAATTACCGTGGGTGTGTAATTATGGAACTTATTATAACTAAAAAAACTGTACTGCTACCAAGTAATTTTAAAGTATATTTGAATGGTATAGAAAGCAGTGTTTAGGATGTAATGAGGGAAGGGGTGTATAGAATGGATAATAATCAAAATACAGTCCAGTTTGATTTTGTAAAAGATAAAAAAGATTTAACAAAAACTATTTTGACGGATGTATATAATTCACTTATAAAAAAGGGCTATAATCCAGTAAATCAAATGGTAGGATACTTAATTTCTGGAGATCCAACATATATAACAAACTACAATGGAGCAAGAGCATTAGTAAGAAAGCTAGAGAGAGATGAAATACTAGAAGAAGTTTTGAAATCTTATCTAGACATAAAAAAATAAAATGCCCCTAGGGGCATTTTATTTTTTAAAGACAATATAGATGAGTAACTAGGATATTATTAAAGGAGTGTTTAAATGAGAATATTAGGATTAGATGTTGGAGACAGAACAATAGGAGTAGCTGTATGCGACCCATTAGGATTAACGGCACAGGGTATAACCACAGTTAAGAGAAAAAGTGAAACTTTAGACATTGAAGAAATTGCAAAGATATGCAAGGAATACAGTGTAGAAAGTATTGTCTCTGGACTTCCTAAAAATATGAATGGCACTATAGGACCTCAAGGTGAAAAGGTTCAGCAGTTTTGTGAAAAACTTAAAGAAACCTTGGGACTACCAATAAAAATGTGGGATGAAAGATTAACTACAGTAGCAGCCAATAGAGCAATGATAGAAGGCGATCTGTCTAGGGCTAAGAGGAAAAAGATTGTAGATAAAATTGCAGCTATATACATTTTGCAAGGGTATTTAGATAGTTTAGGAACTCGCCTATAAAACATAGGCTTATAAAGATAAAAATACAATAAAAATATCACTAATTATATAATTCGAAAGGGGTAAATAAAATGGATAACAATGTTGAAACTATACTATTAAATGATGAAGAGGGTAATGAAATAGAATTTGACGTGCTAACAAAACTTGATATCGAAGATAAAGAATATCTTATAGTTGCACCCACTGGAGAAGAGGATATTGATGCAATTGCACTAAGAATTGATAAGGATGAAGATGGCAACGAAGTTTTATCTACAGTAGAAGATGATGAAGAGTTTGAAATGATTTCAGAAGCTTATGAAGCAATTTTTTCTGATGAATTTTAAGCACCTTTTAGTATAAGGAAATTCTATAAAGCCAATTTAAGTAATTGTTTAACTAATTGCCTATTTTCCTAAAGCTAAATGATTATCAATTGACAATATCGTAATAAAGTATTAAACTAAAACTATAGTAAATATAATTTACACTGATAGGTCAAATCATAGTTGTAGAAAAGGGGTATAGATATGTTAAAAATATCTCCAGAGAGTATTGAGAGTTTAAAAGAAACTTTAAAAGAAAAAGGATATAAGCTTACTCCGCAGAGGAGAGCTATTTTAAATGGAATAATTAAAAGTGAAGGCAGTCACCTTACTGCTGAAGAACTATACGATTTGGTTAAAGGTGAGTGCCCAGAAATAGGCCTTGCTACCATCTATAGAACAGTTCAACTTTTGGAAGAAATGGGTGTGATTCGAAAGCTGGATTTAGATGATGGCTGCAGTAGATATGAACTTAGCCACCAAGATGAAAATCATCAACATCACCATTTAATATGCAATAGTTGCGGTAAAGTATTAGAGGTACAGGGAGATTTGCTTGAAGAACTAGAAACAATTGTCGAAAAAAAATACAAATTTAAGATTAAAGATCATAGTTTAAAGTTCTATGGTGTTTGTGATAAATGTGTAGAAAAGTAAGTAAGAAATTCACTCTGTTAATTATACATTTAGTTTGTTAATTAAGCCACTTTAGTGGATTTTTAATATACACAAAATAAGAGAAAAGGAGGGTAGCATTTGTGCGTAAAGAAAGGGATAAGCTTAGAATAATTCCTCTTGGAGGATTAAATGAGATAGGAAAAAATTTAACTGCTATTGAATACAAAGATGAAGTTGTTGTAATTGATTGTGGGCTAAAATTTCCGGATGATGAGATGTTGGGTATTGATATTGTAATACCTGATGTAAATTATTTAGTGAAAAATAAAGATCGGGTTAAGGGGATTTTTTTAACCCATGGACATGAGGATCATATAGGCGCTCTTCCCTATGTTTTGAAGCAAATCAACATACCTATATATGGTACGAAGTTAACTTTAGGTATAGTAGAAGTAAAGCTCAGAGAACATGGGCTATTGAACATTGTACAAATGAACTGTGTTAAAGCACGTGATGTTGTAAAACTTGACAATGTATCCATAGAATTTATTAGAACTAGCCATAGTATAGCAGATTCTGTAGCTATTGCAGTACATACACCGCTTGGAATTGTACTGCATACTGGTGACTTCAAAATAGATTATACTCCAATAGATGGATCTGTCATTGATCTAACACGTTTTGCAGAACTGGGTAAAAAAGGAGTTATTGCAATGCTGGCAGACAGTACTAATGTTGAGAGGCCAGGTTATACTATGTCAGAGAGTACAGTTGGAGAAGCTTTTGAAAAGATCTTTTTTGGTGCTAAAGGTAGAATAATTGTAGCTACCTTTGCTTCTAATATCCATAGAGTACAACAAATTATCACTGCTGCAAGCAAGTATAAGCGAAAAGTTGCAGTATCAGGGAGAAGCATGGAAAACATAGTGGCGGTAGCCACAGAACTTGGCTATATTAAATTCGGAGAAGGTGTATTAATCGAAGTAGATTCCATTAATAATTATCCGGATGATAAGATAGTCCTAATAACTACTGGTAGCCAAGGAGAACCTATGTCGGCCCTATCTAGAATGGCTGCGTCAGAACATAGAAAAGTTAATATAATAAAAGGTGATACGGTTATTATCTCAGCTACTCCTATACCCGGAAATGAAAAATTAGTTTCTAAGGTAATTAATCAATTATTTAAAAAGGGTGCAGATGTTATATACGAGACCTTAGCTGATGTGCACGTATCAGGTCATGCGTGTCAAGAAGAATTAAAGTTAATGCATACCTTAGTTAAACCAAGATTTTTTATTCCCGTACATGGAGAATATAGGCATCTAAAACAACATGCAGAACTGGCTGTAAAGCTTGGCATGGCAGATAGTCATATTTATGTTGGAGACAATGGTGATGTAATAGAAATCACTAGGGATTCTATTCGAAAGGGTGGCACTGTTGTGTCAGGTCAAGTATTCATCGACGGCTTAGGGGTTGGAGATGTAGGAAATATAGTGCTTAGAGATAGAAAACATTTATCTCAAGATGGAATACTTACTGTGGTTGTAACCATTGAAAAAGAAAGTGGAAATGTTGTTGCAGGACCAGACATTATTTCAAGAGGCTTTGTATATGTAAGAGAATCGGAAGATTTAATGGGGGAAGCAAGGCTGATAGTAAGAAATGCATTGAGGCAATGTGAAGAAAAACACATTACTGAATGGGCGTCTATAAAAGCCAACATAAAAGAAGTTTTAAGAAGTTTCTTATATGAGAAAACAAAGAGAAAACCAATGATATTACCAATAATTATGGAGATATAATACACTTTAGGAGGTGATTTCATGAATATTTATGATAATGCACATGAATTTGCTAAAAGTTTAAAAAATTGCCCTGAAATAACTCAGTTTAGGGAAGTAGCAAATAAAATCGCAGCAGATGAAAAAAGCAAAAAGATGCTGGCAGATTTTAGAAAAGTGCAAATTGAAGCTTATACAGAGCAAATGCAAAATGGAGAAATGAAAAAAGAAACTCTGGATAAATTACAGAACTTGGGTTCTATAGCATCATTGAATCCTGATATAGCCAAGTATTTTCAAGCAGAAGCAACGTTTGGAACTATGTGGGATGATGTGATGAAAATTCTAAATGATGCAATTGGAGTAGATTTATCCTTTGGTATGAATGAAAAATAGACTTAGTTGACTTTTTTGCAACATAATATTAGAATAAGTATAGTAAATGCGGAAATTGGATACTTCAAGACGTATCCAATTTTTGTTTGTGTAAAATTTATAAACTTACGAAAAAATTGGAGGATTAATATGAATTTATTTACAAGAAATGATGTTAGAAATATAGCAATAATTGCTCACGTAGACCACGGTAAAACTACACTGGTGGATGCACTACTTAGACAAAGCCATATTTTTAGAGAAAATGAGAAATTACAAGAGAGAGTAATGGACTCAAATGACTTAGAAAAAGAAAGAGGAATAACAATTCTTTCTAAGAATACTGCAGTAATGCATAATGGAGTTAAAATAAACATAGTAGATACTCCTGGCCACGCAGATTTCGGTGGAGAAGTAGAACGTGTACTTAAGATGGTTGATAGCGTACTTCTTGTAGTTGACGCATATGAAGGACCAATGCCACAGACTAAATTCGTTTTAAAGAAGGCATTAGAATTACAGCTTAAACCAATCGTTGTTATAAACAAAATTGACAGAAAAGATGCTCGTCCTGCAGATGTTCTCAATGAAGTTTTTGATCTATTTGTTGAGCTTGGAGCTGATGATGATCAATTGGACTTTGCAATAGTATATGCAGCTGCTAGAGATGGTTATGCTAAACTCAACGTTGAAGATGAAAGTGACAACATGGAACCTTTATTTGAATCTATAATAAAAAATGTAAAGTCACCAGAAGGATACTTGGATATGCCACTTCAAATGCTTGTTTCAACTATTGATTATAATGAATATGTTGGAAAAATTGGAATAGGAAAGATTGAAAGAGGATCAATTAAAAGAAATCAACAGATAGCACTTATAAGAAAAGACGGTAAGATAAGCAATGTTAAAGTTTCAAGTCTTTTCGTTTACAACGGTCTAAAAAGAGAAGAAACAGATGAAGCAATGCTTGGGGATATTGTAGCAGTTTCAGGTATTCCAGACATTAACATCGGAGAAACAATTGCAGACATTAATAATCCAGAGGCACTTCCATTCGTAGAAATTGATGAGCCTACGTTAACAATGAATTTCATGGTTAATAACTCTCCTTTTGCTGGACTTGATGGAACTTATGTTACTTCAAGACACTTAAGAGACAGACTTACTAAAGAACTTGAAACAAATGTTAGTTTAAGAGTAGAAGAAACTGAATCAGCTGATTCTTTCGAAGTAAGTGGAAGAGGAGAACTTCATCTTTCAGTTCTAATTGAAACTATGAGACGTGAAGGATACGAATTCCAAGTTTCAAAAGCAAATGTTATATATAAAGAAGAAAATGGACATAAATTAGAGCCAATTGAGCACCTTACAATTGATGTGCCAGAAGAGTTTATGGGTGTAGTAATGGAAAAAATGGGACCTAGAAAAGCAGAAATGGTTAATATGACTTCAGCTATAAATGGATACACTAGATTAGAATTCAAAGTACCGTCAAGAGGCTTAATTGGTTTTAGAAGCGAACTAATGACTGATACTAAGGGTAATGGTATAATGAATCACGTTCTAGATGGTTACGATAAGTATAGAGGAGAAATTCCAGATAGAAGTAGAGGTTCTTTAATTGTATTTGAAAGTGGAGAATCAGTTACTTATGGATTGTATAATGCTCAAGAAAGAGGAACTCTTTTCATACCAGCAGGAATTCCTGTATATTCAGGGATGATTGCAGGGGAATGTGCAAGAAGTGGGGATATAGAGGTTAACGTATGTAAAAAGAAACAGTTAACAAACACTAGATCTTCAGGAGCAGATGATGCACTAAAATTAACTCCAGTAAGACCTATGTCTTTAGAGCAATGCTTAGAATTCGTAGCTAATGATGAATTAGTTGAAATCACTCCTCTAAATATTAGAATGAGAAAAAGAATATTAGACTCAGGCGAAAGAAAAAGAGCACTTAGCAAATCAAATAAGTAGTTTTAATTATGGGGTGGTTTAATGAAAAAGATGGGGCTATTAGTTGGGTTTGTAATAGTTTGCGTATTAGCTGGTAATTTCCAGTACAAGAAAATAATACAGCATCCCATTAAAACTAATAAAGATATCCATGTTAGTGTAAAAAATGGAGACACTTTGTATAGTATACTAGAGGATTTAAACCAGAATGGGACTATTAAAAACTCAAATATTATAAAATTTTATATCAAAAATAACAAAATTGAGGCCAGTGTTCACCCAGGTAAGTTTTTAATACCAAAAGATGTTACAACTCTGGAGCTTATAGACATTATATCAACGGCAGGAAACGAAGAAGATATTATTAAAGTAACGATGCCAGAGGGGTTTGATATAAAAAGTATTGCAAATGTGCTACAAGAAAAAGGCATAATAAATAAAGAAGAATTTATAGAGAGCTGTAAAACTTATAAGCTACCAAGCTTTATTATTGGAAATGAAAACCGGAACTTTAATTTAGAAGGTTTTCTTTTTCCGGCTACCTATGAGCTTAAAGGCGGAATGAGTGGAAATGCAATAATTAAGTTGATGGTGGATAAGTTTTATAGTGCTATAAATGAAATAAATAAAGAAATACCTATAGATATGAAAGAATTGGGCAATATAATAATCATGGCTTCCATTATTGAAAAAGAAGCTAGTGATAAAAATGAACGACATAAGGTAGCATCAGTTTTTTATAATAGAATAGAAAAAAATATGAAGCTACAATCCTGTGCCACTGTTCTATATTCCTTAGGTAAGCATAAAGACAAACTATATAATAGTGATCTAGAAGTGAAATCACCTTACAATACCTACTTGGTTGCAGGACTTCCTATAGGACCAATATGTAATCCGGGAAAAGAATCTATTAAAGCAGCTTTGTCTCCTGCTAAAACAAATTATTTATATTTTGTTTCCAGCAATGACGGAAAGCATTTTTTTAGCCATGACTATAATGAATTCTTAAAGGTTAAAGCTGTAACACAAGGGTTTTAAGTAAGTGTGTTAGTCACATGAAAATAAATAACCAGTCAGTAGGTGTGTTTCCTTGACTTGTTATTTATTTTCATGTGCCTTAATGAATTTTTGGAGGTAATTAAATGAGTGGGATAACATATGATTATATGGAACAATATTTAAGAGAATTGATTCCAAATAACACGGGTATTTTAAAAGAATTGGAAAATTTTGCTCTAGAACATAAAGTTCCTATAGTTCAAAAGGAAACTGCTAAATTTCTAGAATTAATGATAACTATGAATAGACCTAAAAAGATTTTAGAATTAGGTACTGCCATAGGGTATTCAGCTATTTTAATGAATCAAGTTCTCGGTGGGGTAAGTGAAATTACCACTATTGAAAGAGATGAAAAAATGATAGAGCTTGCAAAGGCTAATATAGAAAAATATGGATTGCAGGATAAAATTACCGTGCTACAAGGAGATTGCCTAGAGGTTCTAGAAAACCTTGAAGGTCAGTATGACATGATTTTTATGGATGCAGGTAAAGGACACTATAATCATTTTCTCCCTCACTGTCTTAGACTCTTAAAAAAAGAAGGTGCTCTTATTGCTGATAATGTTCTTTTTCGAGGAATGGTTGCATCAAAAGAACTTGTGAAGCGCAGAAAAATTACTATAGTGAAACGTATGAAAAGCTATTTAGAATTAGTATCGAGCAACGAGGACCTTATAACTTCTGTAATACCCATGGGAGATGGTATCTCAGTTACGGTAAGAAAAAGTGCAGATAATTGCAAGGAGGATTGAAGCTAATGAAACCAGAAATACTAGCACCTGCAGGTAATTTAGAGAAATTAAAAGCAGCTATAAATTTTGGTGCGGATGCTGTTTATTTAGGTGGAAGTAAATTAAATTTAAGAGCTTTTGCGGATAATTTTAGTAATGAAGAATTAAAAGAAGGTATAGAGTTTGCACATTCAAGAGGAAAAAAAGTATATGTTACCTTAAATGTATTTCCACACAATGAGGATTTAGACGGCCTCGAAGATTACTTAAAAGAGGTATATGAACTAGGTGCAGATGCTATTATTGTTTCTGACCCAGGAGTTATTATGACCGCAAGAGAAGTTGTACCAAACTTAGAAATTCATTTAAGCACTCAAGCTAACAATGTAAACTATAAATCAGCTATTTTTTGGCATAAACAAGGGGTAAAAAGAATTGTTCTTGCAAGAGAATTATCACTAGAAGAAATTAAAAAAATAAGAGCAGAGTTACCTGATACTTGTGAATTAGAAGCTTTTGTTCATGGATCTATGTGTATGGCATACTCAGGCAGATGTCTTTTGTCAAATTATATGACAGGAAGAGATGCTAATAGGGGACAATGCGCTCAGCCATGTAGATACAAATATTTCTTGATGGAAGAAAAGCGTGATGGAGAATACTACCCTGTAATTGAAGATGATAAAGGTACTTACATAATGAATTCAAAGGACTTATGCATGATAGAACATATACCTGAACTTATGGAATCGGGCATAGTATCCTTTAAGATAGAAGGAAGAATGAAAAGCTCCTATTATGTGGCGTCTGTATGTAAATCCTATAGAGAAGCTGTAGATGCCTATATGGAGGACTCAGTAAATTATAAGTTCCAGCAAAGATGGATGGATAATTTGTTAAAACCTAGTCATAGACAGTATTATACCGGATTTTACTTTGGAGATCCAAACAAACAGATATATGAATCCTCTTCATATATCAGAGATTATGATATCGTTGGTATTGTGCGTGAATATCAGGAAGAAAATAAGATTGCATTAATAGAACAAAGAAATAAAGTATTTAAAGATGATACAGTTGAAGTACTAAGGCCTGTGGGAGATAATCTTTTGATTGTCCTTAATGATATGAAGAATTCTAAGGGAGAAAGCATAGATGCTGCTCCAAGTGCTCAAATGTTATTTACTGTAAAGGTCCTAGAGAAACTGCAGGAGAACGATATACTTATAAAATCCAAGGGGGAAAAATAATGGAGCGTCCGATTTTAATAGGAATAACCGGAGGAACAGGTTCAGGAAAAAGCACAATAGCAAGAGAAATCTACAAACAATTTGATGACATATGTATTGCAATGATTGAACAAGATTCTTACTATAAGGATCAAAGTAATCTTTCTTTTGAAGAAAGGATAAAAACAAATTATGATCATCCAGATGCTTTTGATACTTCACTATTAGTGGAGCATCTAAACCTGCTTTTAGATGGACAAGTCATTGAAAAGCCTATATACAATTTTGAAATACATAACAGAATAGAAAAAACAGTTTCTGTGCAACCAAAGGAAATTATTATAGTGGAAGGGATTCTTGTACTTCAAGAAAAGATCCTTCGCGATATGTTAGATATTAAAATATATGTGGATACTGATGCAGACGTTAGGTTTATAAGAAGGCTTGTAAGGGATATCAATGAGAGAGGCAGAACAACAGATTCTGTTATAAATCAATATTTAAATGTTGTTAAACCAATGCATGAACAATTTACTGAACCTACTAAAAGACACGCGGACATTATTATACCAGAAGGTGGACATAATAAGGTAGCTGTAGATATAATTACTGCAAATATAAGCCAAATACTGCAGAAGCAACAAAGGCAAAAATAGCAGTTATAAAGTATAGAACATCTCATTTTAGGCGAGAATTAGTCTAGGTGAGGTGTTTTTATGTATAGTAGAAATAATATTTTTGGTTACTCCAATCAAAGGAAAAAAATTAAAAGCAGAACCATTACAGCAATGGTAGTAATTATATTAATGTTTTCTTTCCTAATTTGGAGAGTTGTATATAATATGTATATTGAAGGGCCGTCTAGAAAGGCCATGGCAGATGCGCAGTATAGAATTGATGAAACCTATGGACTGCGCTATAATTTAATTGACTGCAAGGGGAAAGATCTTTTAGATTATGTTGTAAACTATTATGCGGTTATTTACCCAATAGACTACTTTAGGTTTAATGAATACACTAGTAAGTATGATTTAAAAGCTTTAACTTTTATTTTAAGAAACTATAATAAGGACTATGATTTAGAAAAACTTAAAGATAATTCTAGAGGGGAGAAAATCAAATATAAAATTGATGAAGATACATATGATAAGCTTAAGGAAATCAAAGGAGTAAAAGGCTTTTATACTTATGCAGCAAACGATGTGGTAAGAGATAGGATATGGAAGGTAGAGAACTTATTGTCAAATCCAAAGTATTATAAAGAGGGAGTTAAAGACCCTTTATTTAAAAGTAACGACTCCATAGAGATGCAAATATATAAGAAAACTAAGAATAATCAATACACAAAGATTAGCTTTCATAAAGATGTTAACAATGATTTAGCTGAAGGGAAAATTATTTATCCAGAAAATAATATTAATGTAAGACTTACTTTAGATAAAGATATGCAAGATAAAGTTGAAGATATTCTTCATGAGGAAAAGTACAAAAAATATGACCAAATTGGTGTTGTACTAATGGAGAGTAGCACAGGAAAGATAAGGGCAATGTCACAAAAAAATGATAATATTTATAATGCAAATTTAGGCATACCTAGTACTAATGGTTTTTATGCAGGTTCGATTTTTAAGATTATTGTGGAAGAAGCAGGCTTAGATAAAAACTTAATAGACAAGGATAAAGTATATACAATAAACGGCACTTTATTTCCGGATTCTCATGAGAAATTAAATCAGTACACACTTGAACAAGCATTATCTTATTCCTCTAATGATATATTTGCCCAATTGGGCACAAAGATAGGATTTCGAGGCATTTATGAGTATGCAGAAAAACAAGGGTTATTATCTAAAGTATTAAATTTTCATCATGAGCAAAGTGGTACGTTAGAGGTAGATTCATTAAGTACTAGTAGTGGGGATATAAGTCTTTTAGCTATTGGACAGAATGTTAGAATGACCCCCTTAGAAGCAGTTAGTATACCAAATACCATTATAAACAACGGAATATACGTTCAGCCAAGCTTAATAGATGCTTATGTAAATGATAATAATGAAGTTTTAGAGAGAATTACTTCTAAAACTTATGCTGTATTAAAAAGAGAAACTGCAGAAACCGTAAAACGTCATATGATGGATGTAGTAAATAAGGGCACAGGTACCCAGGCTTACATAAAAGATATGAGTATTGGTGGAAAAACAGGCACAAGTGAGTACTATGTAAATGATAAAAAGTATTCCGATGGATGGTTTGTTGGCTTCTTTCAGTTGCGCGGGAAAAACTACTCCATGGTGGTATTTGTAAATAATATTGATGTAGACAAAGAGGGTAAACCAGATGAAGAAGGTGGAACCACAGCTGCTCCGATATTTAAAGAAGTAGTTAATGTACTCAAAGGTATGGACTAAAACTAAAATAATTAAAGAAATTTTCATGTACAGGCACTTTTAATAAAATAAATCATATTATATTAATAAGCACTATTAGGAGGAACATCTGTGTTTTTCATGAATTGTTTATTAGATATGATTGGAAACGTTACATTACTAACAGCCTATATAACTGGCAGTAGTTCATTCCCACAACCCTTAAGTGAAGAAGAAGAGAAATCTTATTTAACAAAGTTAAAGGATGGGGATTTACTAGCTAAAAGTATATTGGTTGAACGAAATTTAAGACTAGTTGCACATATAGTAAAAAAATACTCCTATCCAGGAAAGGATGTAGATGACCTCATATCCATTGGAACGGTAGGACTCATTAAAGCTATTGATTCTTTTGATATAAGCAAGGGAACAAGGCTTGCTACCTATGCTGCAAGGTGCATAGAAAACGAAATACTTATGTTAATCCGTAACAATAAGAAAACAAAAGGTGAAGTGTATTTGCAGGATCCTATTGGTATTGATAAAGAGGGAAATGAGATATCCCTTATGGATGTATTAAGTAGCGATGAAGATTCTATCATTGAGATAGTAGAAAATAAAATACAAATTAAAAAACTTTATAATAAAATAAATGTAGCTTTGATGGATAGAGAAAAAGTAATAATTCAGATGCGTTATGGATTGCTTGATGGAAACCCTCGAACCCAAAGAGAAATTGCATTAATCCTGGGTATTTCTAGGTCTTATGTTTCTAGAATTGAAAAAAGAGCACTAAAGAAACTCTATAAGGAGTTAAATAATACTAGTAAAGCAAGATTAAATGCCATTAATAAATTGTGATGGAGAGTAGAAAAATAAAAAAAGGAGAATTTTATAATTCCGTCGAATATTATATCCAGGAGATGATAAAGTGAAGTATACTGGACTACTTGGTAATAATATACAATACTCTCAATCACCACAAATCCACAATGAGTATTATAGACTAAAGGGATTTGATTTTAACTATAAGTTATTTGATATGCAGAAAAATGAAATAGAAAAATTTATTGACGAATTATCTAATAACAATATAATCGGCTTTAACGTAACTATACCATATAAAGAGCACATTGTTAATTTTCTAAGCCAGGTGATGTACCCAGCAAATGAGATAGGCGCGGTTAATACAGTTGTATTAACAGAAGGTAAGCTTATTGGATATAATACAGATTACTTGGGATTCATGAAAAGCTTACAGGTGAAGGGTATTAACTCTTTAAAAGGTAGGGCACTAATTATTGGAAGCGGAGGTGCAGCAAAGGGTGTATTTTTCGCGCTTAAGGATTTAGGAATAGAAAGTATAGATATATCAGCAAGAAGCAAGCATAAAGTTCTTGAACAATTTCCTAAAATAGATAAGTTTATAGAGTTTAATTCAGCTATAGATTGTAACAACTATGGTATAATTATAAATTGTACACCATTAGGCGGAGTAAAGCATCTCGAAGAATTTGCTTTAGAGTTGAAAAATATTTCAGAAAAGAATATATTTTACGATTTAAATTACTTACCAGAGAAAACGAAATTTCTACAGCAAGGTGAAGAAAATGGAGCTATGATTCTAAATGGAAAGAATATGCTAAAATTTCAAGCTCATCTTGCCATAGATATTTGGAGAGCTTCATTAAAAGAACAGGAGGATGAATGATGATATCACTTAGTGAATTACTAGAAAAAACCACAGAACAAAATGCATCAGATTTACACCTAACAGTAGGCTCAACACCAGTTATTAGGGTTAATGGTCACCTAATACAAGTAGGGAAAGATAAATTAACTCCAACGGATACTGAAAAATATTCAAGAGAAATTTTAGAAAATACTTATGAAGAGTATTGTGAAAATGGAGAAATTGATACCTCTTACTCTATTGGAGGACTTGGAAGATTTAGGGTTAACGTATACAAGCAAAGGGGTAGTGACACTATAGCTATTAGAGTAGTTGCACTAAAAATACCTACGTTAAAACAGCTTGACTTTCCAGAAGTTGTTAGGGAACTTACTACAAGACAAAGAGGGCTAGTTTTAGTAACAGGTCCTACGGGCAGCGGTAAAAGTACTACGCTAGCAGCTATGATTAATGAAATTAATGCTACTAGAGCATGTAATATTATAACCTTAGAGGATCCTATTGAATATCTGCATAAGCACAATAAATCTATTATTAATCAAAGAGAAATTGGAAAGGATAGTAAAAATTACAAAAATGCTTTAAGAGCTATCCTTAGAGAAGATCCAGATGTTATATTAGTAGGCGAAATGAGGGACCTTGAAACAATCTCTATCGCTATTACTGCAGCAGAAACTGGACATTTGGTTTTCTCTACTTTACATACTATAGGTGCAGCAAAAACAGTAGATAGAATAGTAGACGTATTTCCTCCACATCAGCAGCAACAAATTAAAGTTCAATTAGCAGCAGTAATGCAAGGAATAGTTTCTCAACAACTAATTCCTAAAATTAATGAAGTGGGAAGAGTAGCAGCCCTAGAGGTAATGACATCAACTCCAGCCATTCAGAACCTTATTCGTGAAGGCAAAACACATCAGTTAGAGTCTTGTGTTCAAACTGGAGGAAAGTATGGTATGAAAACTATGGATATGTCAATTGCGGAGTTATATAAAAAAGGCATTATATCTAAAGAAGAAGCAATGACTCATTCAGTTGATAATGAAATGATTGTAAGAATGCTATCACTTTAGTGAATAATTAAAAAAACAAGCTGAAAGCATAGTTAAACTATAGCTTTTAGCTTGTTTTTTAATTTCATGCAAAGTTATAAATATAATATTCCATGGTAACAATTACCTACAAAATATATTATTGCATTTTCTATATATTGCTATTATACTTAGTTTAGAAGGACAAGTTAACTTTTTAACATCATTAATTTAATATAATATACAAAATTGAAATTAAGTTTATATATATTCACAAACATACAACAAAATGTAAGTAGTTTTAATTATATTTAAATTTATAATAAATATTATAAAAAAGTGGTTTAAATAAGAGGAAAATTTATTTTTTTGTTGAATATATACACTTAAGGTTTCTCTTACAGGGGGGGATAAACTTAATGAACGAACATATAGTAGGAATTGATATAGGATCATCAAAGGTATGTGGAGCAGTTGGTAAAGTTAGTAATGATGGAAAACTTCAGATTATAGGCATTACATCAGTGGCATGTAGTGGTTTAAATAAATCAGTCGTTATAGATATTGATGGCACAGCTGAAGCTATAAAGCAGTGTGTCACACAATTAGAGCGTATGATAGATGCACAAATTAGTGAAGGGTATATATCTTTACCTGGAGGGATTTGTGAACTAGTAAGAAATACAGGAATGATTGCAATATCTTCTGAAGATAGAGAAATTAAGCAGGGTGATGTGGATAGGGTAATTGAAGCAGCTAAACTTATTGCAGTTCCATCCGATAAAGAAATAGTAGGGGTTGAGCCTGAACAGTACATTGTTGATGGTTATGACAATATAAAAGACCCTAGAGGAATGAGTGGAGCAAGGCTGGAAGTAGAAGCACAAGTAGTCATGGCACAGTCTACAGTAGTTAGCAATTTATTGAAAAGTATGAAACGTGCTGGAATTGAAGTTAATGGTATAGTACTTGGGCCCTCAGCTATATCCCAGGCAGTGCTAAGAAAAGAAGAAAAGGATATGGGCATAGCAATGGTAGATGTGGGAGCAGAGACCATTGACATTTCTATTTACAAGGGCGGAAAATTAAAATATACTTCCATTATTCAGCTAGGTGGATGTAATATAACCAATGATATATCAGTTTGTCTTAAAGTTCCTTTTACTGAAGGCGAAAAATTGAAGCTTAAATATGGAAGTTTAGTTAAAAATAAAGGAGAGGACTCAGAAAAAATTAGAGTTAAAGATTCTTATGATAATTTAATGGAAATTGATAACAATTTGTTAATTGATATAATTGACGCTAGAGTAGAGGAATTGCTACGTTTAATTAAAAGAAACTTATTAAATAGTGGATTCTATGAAAAAATTTCTGGCGTAGTAATAGTTGGTGGAGGTATATCTTTATTTAGAGGTGCTAGTGAGCTAAGTAAAGTTATTATAGATAAGCCAGTTAGAATAGGTTCTCCGGAGTATGTGGGAGCAGCTAGCCCTATATACGTTACAGCTGTGGGAATAGTTAAGCAAGCAGTTAATACCCTTAAAACTAGTAATATTTCATCTGAAGCATCAGATGAACATTCATATGAAAATAAACGATTAAAAAACGAAAATAAAAATGGAAAAAATGGATTTGCATCAAAAATCAAAGGTTTTTTTGCAGATTTTTTCTAATAAGGAGGTAGTATTGTGCTAGATTTTGATGTTGATGTTCAGGAATTTGCTCAGATTAAAGTAATTGGGTGTGGCGGCGGAGGAAACAATGCTATAAACAGAATGATTATTGAGGGACTTAAAAATGTAGAATTTATAGCTATAAATACAGATAAACAAGCTTTGATTCTTTCTCATGCGGTTCAAAAAATTCAAATTGGTGATAAACTAACTAAGGGTTTAGGGGCAGGCGCTAATCCCGAAATTGGTATGAAGGCAGCAGAAGAAAGTAGAGATGAAATCTGCCAAGCAATAAAAGGAGCAGATATGGTATTTATTACTGCAGGTATGGGAGGCGGTACCGGTACTGGAGCTGCACCTGTGGTTGCAGAAATCGCTAAATCCATGGGAATACTAACTGTGGGAGTTGTGACAAAACCATTTCCCTTCGAAGGCAGAAAAAGAATGATTAATGCTGAAATAGGAATAAAAACTCTTAAAGAAACAGTAGATACACTAGTAACAATTCCAAATGAACGATTGTTAACTATGGTAGATAAAAAAACTACATTAATGGATTCTTTCAAAATGGCAGATGATGTGTTGAGACAAGGTGTACAAGGTATATCTGATTTGATTACTATACCTGGACTTGTAAATCTGGACTTTGCAGATGTAAGAACAATTATGCTTGATAAAGGTCTTGCACATATGGGTGTAGGAAGAGCCTCAGGGGATAATAGAGCCCAAGAAGCAGCAAAACAAGCTATTTCAAGCCCCTTATTAGAAACTTCTATAGTTGGAGCTACAGGTGTACTTTTAAATATTACAGGTGGAATGGACTTAGGATTACTTGAAATAAATGAAGCGGCGGAGATTGTACAAGGAGCTGCGGATCCAGATGCTAATATTATATTTGGTGCAGTTATAGATGAAACTCTAAAAGATGAAATAAGAATAACTGTTATTGCAACTGGCTTTGAAAACGACAAAGTAATTCAAAATAAAACTGTTCTAAAGTCTAAAGAGAAAGAAACGGTAAAACCTATAGAAGAAGTGGCATATACTAAAGATTATGAAGCTTCTGATCTAGAAATTCCAGCTTTTTTAAGAAGACAAAATAAGTAACAAACAATAATTCATAAAAATAAAGTGCCTATAGGGCACTTTATTTGCGTTTAAAGCAATTTTAACTGCTACTAAGAGTAAAGTGTACCTAGAACAAAATCATGCTAATTAAAGGCGGTTTAAGGTGTTTTAGGTGGTAGCAGAATTTTGATATTAATTATGTATTAAAACAATATGGAAATTATTGGCGGTTTATACAATAATAAAAACAGAAATAGATGGTAAAAAACGACAAAGTTTTGATTGTATAAGTTATATAATAATTTTAAAGGAGGAAGGGCAAGTGATAGTATATATAGATGTTCTCATATTAGTGAATTTTATAGTTAATCTATTCATATTGCATATCACTGTTCAAACATTAAGGAAAAGAGTAAAGCTTAGGTGGATGTGTCTTTCCGGTTTTATAGGGAGCTTATATGTTTTAACAGTAGTGTATCCAAAGCTTAAATACTTGTCATATATACCTTTTAAAATATTAATAGTTATTATAATGATCTTAATTGTTTTTAGAGAGAAAAGTATTTTATTGAATATTAAAGCTTCTTTAATCTTTACATTATATTCAATTCTTTTAGCTGGAATGTGTTTATTTATTCAGATGAGTAATAGTAAAGATATGTCATTTGATATAATCATAATAAATTTTCCTTATGAAAAGTTACTACTTTCGATAATGATAATTTATATGTTGATATACAGAATTATAATTTTTATAGCAGATAGGAAAAAAATATCAACGCTTATATACACTGTTGACATAATAAATAAGAATTATAAAACAACTATTAAGGCATTTTTAGATACAGGAAACGAACTTAGAGAACCTGCTACTAATTTACCAGTATTAATTGTTGAACGAAAAATTCTAAGTGAGATTTTATTAGAGAAAAATAACACCTACTACATCCCTTATACTGTAGTAAATGGTGCTAGGGGAAACCTCATAGGGTTTAAACCTGAGTATGTAAATGTCCATATAGATAAAGAAAACATTGAGACAAGAGATGTAATTATAGCCTTTTGTGATTATAGGTTAAGTAAAGATAATGACTATAATGGACTCATGTCTAGAGGAATACTTAGTTTATAGATCGAGATATAATAATTATTTTACGCTAATAATAGAGATAAGGAGGAAATTATGTTTAATTTTAAAGTAGTGTTAAACAAGTTATTTGTTAAATTCAAAGTATTTTCAAAAAATTTGTTTTATATAGGGGGGAATGATGCACTACCGCCTCCTTTGACTAAGGATGAAGAGGATCAGTTAGTAGTCAGGTTAGATACAGGTGATAAGAAGGTGAGAGCTACCTTAATTGAAAGAAATTTAAGGTTAGTAGTATATATAGCTAGAAAATTTGAAAATACAGGTGTGAATGTTGAGGACTTAATTTCTGTAGGAACCATAGGACTTATAAAAGCAGTTAATACCTTTGATCCTGAAAAAAAAATTAAGCTAGCTACATATGCTTCAAGATGTATTGAAAATGAAATTCTAATGTATCTTAGGCGGAATAGTAAAATTAAAACAGAAATTTCTTTTTATGAGCCACTAAATGTTGATTGGGATGGTAATGAATTATTACTTTCTGACATTCTTGGTACGGATAACGATGTGGTTTACAATATTATTGAAGATGATGTAGATAAACAGTTACTCTGGCTTGCTATGCAGCGTTTAAATTCAAGAGAAAAGGAAATTGTGCAATTAAGATTTGGATTAAATGGGACCACAGAAAAAACACAAAAAGAAGTAGCTGATTTGCTTGGAATATCCCAATCTTACATCTCAAGACTTGAAAAAAGAATTATAAAAAGACTAAAAAAAGAAATTAATAAAATGGTGTAAGGTTGTCTTTAGTATAAAACTTAAATCATAAGGATATAATTTAAATGCAATTACTCTGAAGGGAATGATGACCTTATGATGATCAATAAAGTAGAAATATGTGGAGTAAATACTTCAAAATTACCAGTATTAAAAGAAAAAGAAATGAAAGAGTTACTATTTAGAATGCAGAATGGTGATTATGAGTGTAGAGAAAAATTTATTAAAGGAAACTTAAGATTGGTTTTAAGTGTAATACAGCGCTTCAATAATCGAGGAGAAAATGTGGATGATTTATTTCAAGTAGGCTGTATTGGTTTAATTAAATCCATTGATAATTTTGATTTAAGTCAAAATGTTAGGTTTTCAACTTATGCAGTTCCTATGATTATTGGGGAAATAAGAAGATACTTAAGGGATAATAACTCTATAAGAGTTAGTAGATCATTAAGGGATATTGCATATAGAGCATTGCAAGTTAGAGACAGATTGGTAAATCAAGATAATAAAGAACCCACGGTATCTCAAATAGCAAAAGAGCTAGAATTACCCCGTGAAGACGTGGTATTTGCCTTAGATGCTATACAAGATCCAGTATCTTTATTTGAACCGATTTATCATGATGGTGGAGATGCAATTTATGTAATGGATCAGATAAGCGATACTAAGAACTTGGATGATAGTTGGCTTGAAAATATATCAATTAAAGAGGCAATGAAGAAGTTAAATGATAGAGAAAAGTTAATTTTAAATTTGAGATTCTTCGACGGAAGGACTCAAATGGAAGTAGCTGATGAAATAGGTATATCCCAAGCACAAGTGTCTAGACTAGAGAAGACTGCATTAAAGCACATGAGAAAGTATGTATAGGGTCCTTAAAGGGCCCTTTTTTTTATTAATTAATTTTAATAGTAAGCTAAATGTTTTATAGTAATTCCCTATTATTTCAAAAAAATAAAAATGTTCTAATTTTAAAATAATATTTTCAGTAACCTTTGAATATAAATAATATAAAGTGTAGGAAGTTAAAAAAGTAGCTTATCATAACACTAGTAATTTTAACAGGTGGGCTTAAAAAACATTAAAGGGGGTAACAAAATGGAAAGCTTAATGTATGCAATAAATAATTTAAGGCAGATGGAAATTATAGATATAAATTCAGGCTCGAAAATGGGGTACATTAAAGATTTAAAAGTTGATTGTGAAGACTATAGAATTATTTCAATTTTACTTCCAACTCAAAAGTCATCTTGGTTTAATAAAAATAATAGTATCGAGATACCCTGGGAAAAAGTAAAAAAAATTGGCGTGGATGTTATTCTTGTAGATGGCAGTGAAGTAAATATGGAAAATGATTAATAAACTATTTTAATTTATAAGAAAAAGTGTATAATGTTAATATATTTGTTAATTATACTAGGAAAAGGACGTGAAAAACATTGAAGTGTCCATATTGCAGCGCTGAAGAAAGTAAGGTAGTTGACTCTAGATCAACAGAGGATAATATTGCAACTAGAAGAAGAAGAGAATGTCTAAGCTGTTTTAAGAGATATACTACTTATGAAAAAGTAGAGGATATACCTATTTTAGTAATAAAAAAAGATTCTAATAGAGAATATTTTGATAGAACAAAAGTACTAAATGGTCTTATGAAGGCCTGCCAAAAGAGACCTGTATCAAGGATGCAGATTGAAGCTATTTGTGATGAAGTGGAAAAACAATTAAACAATGAAATGCTTATAGAAGTAAAGTCTGATTATATAGGAGAAATCATCATGAGCATATTAAAAACTGTAGATGAGGTTTCTTATGTGAGGTTTGCTTCGGTCTACAGACAATTTAAAGACATTAATACCTTTATGGAAGAGATAAGAAAGCTTATGTCTAAGGAGTAAAAATCCCCTTAGGCGTTTTTTTTATATATTGATAATAAGTATTATAAGTGAGGTGGAGCAATGGAAATTCAAACTATTAGTAATTATGAATTTATAGAATTTCATCAGGATAATGCTGTAATTTTATTCTCAACAGCAAAGCATGAACTAAGTTTCAATAAAAATACTGAGGAAGGGCTATTGAATCTAAAAATGATTAAGGAAGCCTTGAATTTGAAAGATGTTGGCTATCTAAACCAAATTCACAGTGATTTAATTTGGAATTATCATGGAGAAGTAGAGGATGGAGATGCTTTAGTAACAGATAAGACTAAAATAGCTATAGGTGTGTTTACTGCAGATTGTGTACCAGTAATTTTAGTAGACACTAGGAGAGGTGTAATAGCCGCAATACACAGTGGGTGGAAAGGTACCAAAGCTTTAATCGTAAGCAAAACTATTGAAAAATTGCAAAAGGAGTATGCTTCAAAAGCTAAGGATATTAGAGTTTACATTGGACCTCATATTGGAGGCTGTTGCTATGAAGTTAGTAAGGAATTAGTAGAAGAGTTTACTAGTGAAGATATTTATAGTAATATTAAAATTAGTAATGGTAATAAACTTGATTTAGAAAAATGCATTAGGGCAGAGCTTTTAAAGAAGGGTATTAAAGAAACAAATATTAGTAGTACTAATACTTGTACTTCATGTAATAAACAATATGAATTACACTCCTATAGAGTTAGTGAAAATAAGCAAGGGAGGATGTTTTCTTTTGTTTATTTAAAAGAGTAAATCTATAGGGAAAAATGGAGGTATTAACATGGCTGAAGAAAAAATACTTGTGGTGGATGATGAAGAACACATACAAGAATTAATTAAATTTAATTTAGAGAAGAATGGGTACAAAGTTATATGTGCTGACAATGGCATTGACGCTATAAATCTTGCTAGAGAACAATTGCCACAACTTATGTTACTAGATTTGATGTTGCCTGGTATGGATGGCTTAGATGTGTGTAAGGAAATTAGAAAGGACTCATCTATGTCAAACATGCCAATAATAATGATAACTGCAAAGGGAGAAGAAATAGATAAAATAATAGGACTTGAACTAGGCGCGGATGATTATATTACAAAGCCATTCTCAGTAAGGGAACTAGTAGCAAGAATTAAAGCTATACTTAGAAGGACTACTATGCAGATAGTTGAAAAGACTTTTAAGGTAGGCAATTTGGATATTGACTTTGGTAAACACGAGGTTCTTAAAAATGAAAATAAAATTGATTTAACCTTAAAGGAATTTGAACTACTGGAGATTTTATTAAAGAACAAAGGCAGAGTTATGACGAGAGACTTTTTATTAGATAAAATATGGGGTTATGAATACGTAGGAGAAACAAGAACTGTAGATGTTCACATAAGGCACCTAAGACAAAAAATTGAAGATGATGATAAAAATCCAGTGTATATCCAGACAATCCGGGGAATAGGATATAGATTTAATTTCGGAGAATAAATATGAAAAAGAAAATAGTTATATATTTATTAAGTACTGTTATTTTTATATTTGTAGTGGTAACTGTATTATTTGTATCTGTTTTTAACTATGAATATCAACAAAATATAAAGAGCAAGATTCAAACAAATAATAATATGATAATAAGCTTATTGCAAAGCAATAATCTACGAGACCATGAAAAATTTTTTACAGAGAATTTATCTGGTTCAGAACTGAGAGTTACTTACATAAATAAACAAGGTAAAGTTATTTATGATTCAACTGTAAATGGTGAAACTATGGATAATCATAATAATAGACAAGAAATAATAGAAGCAAGAAAAAGTGGGAATGGATTTATAGTGAGACACAGCGACTCTGTTAATAAGAATATGATGTATCTTGCAACTACTTTTGGTGATGGGTTTATTATTAGAAGTTCTATGCCCCTTAAAATTGTAAATGGGCTAGGTAGCAAATATTTTAAGTTTTACATCGTAGCCATAATCTTTTCAGCCATAATGTCAATTTGGTTTTCTCTAAAACTATCCTATATTATAATAAAACCAATTGCAGACTTAGATTTTATTACTTCAAGAATTACCAAGGGCGAGTTTCATAGAAGGGCTAAGATATTATCCGATGGAGAAATAGGGAAGCTCGCTAAGAATTTCAATGAAATGGCAGATAAATTAGAATTTACCTTAAATGAAGTTACCGATAAACAAAACAGGCTAGAGGCTATTTTACAAAGTATGGATAGTGGAGTTATTGCTGTAGATAGAAACAGCAAAGTGATAATGATTAATTCTTATGCTAAAAAAATCTTTGGAATCACTAAGGATATTATAGGGCAAAATCTTCTAGATAATATAAGAGACTTCGAACTAGAACATATCTTCCATAAAAGTGATGATGATTATAAAGAGATTAAACTGCTGTGGCCAAAGGAAAGAGAACTTAGAATAAAAACAGCAGATATAATCAATAGAAGTGAACATATTGGTACTGTGGCTGTAGTCCAAGATATCACAGAAGTAAAGAGATTAGAGAAAATGAGAACAGAATTTGTTGCTAATGTTTCTCATGAGCTTAAAACTCCGCTAACATCCATTAAAGGCTTTGCAGAAACCTTAAGATATGTTGATGATGTTGATACAAAGGAAAAATTTTTAAATATAATAAATGAAGAAGCAGAAAGATTAACTAGATTAATTACAGACATTTTAACACTATCTCATATAGAACAACATAAGGAAGGTAAGAAACAAAAAATATATGTTAATAAAATTGTAGAAGATGTCTATAATTTAATGAAGAACATAGCAGATGCAAAAGGTATTCACTTATCAGTACAAGAACAAAATATAAAAATACTGATGGGTGATGCAGATAGGTTTAAACAAATGCTAATTAACTTAGTAGATAATGCAATAAACTACTCAGAAAGTGGAGATAATGTTTGCATTGGAACGGAGAACAAAGCTGATAGATTTATCCTATGGGTTAAGGACACTGGAACTGGAATAGCTAAAGAACAAGTTCCACGGCTTTTTGAGAGGTTCTATAGAGTGGATAAAGCACGTGCTAGATCAAAGGGAGGTACGGGACTTGGTCTTGCTATTGTAAAGCATATAGTACTTAATTTTAATGGTAAAATATATGTGGAAAGTGAGCTTGGAAGTGGAAGTAAGTTCATAGTTGAAATTCCTTATAATGAATAAAAATAAAGCTATCGCTGTGATAGCTTTATTTTTATTTATTGTAATATTCAATTACCATTAAGAAAACTCTAGTTAGTATTGTGAAAATTATATAGGAAGTAATAAGACAGGGCGTTATACAACTAACATAGGTAAAGGGACAATTTATTAGTTAATGGAGGAAAAGTTGATTTAAAGGAATAGTTTTTTAATAAAATACAGAAACTATAAGAAATAAACCTATTAAAATATTATAGTGGAGTAGTGATTATGAAAAAAATAATTTTAAAGAGTTTTTCCATAATTTTTTGCATTAGCATGATAATCCTGAGTGCAGGGTGTAAGGAAGAGGAATCCAAAGAAAAACAGCCTAAAAATATTAAAATAATTTGTGAAGACACAGTTTTGCCTATGGTAAAAGATTTAGTGAGAGATTATAATCTAAATAATGAACCTATAGTTAATGTGGAATCCGCTGAGAGAGAAGAGGCTTTTAAAAAACTATATGATGATAAAGTAGATATCTTAATTGGATACGTTCAGCCAAACAATGAGGAAATTGAAGCTGAAGTCTTAGCTCATGATGGTATAGGTATTGTTGTTAACACTGCTAATAAGGTAGATACTATAGGAACTACAGAGGTAAGAAAAATATATACTGGAGATATAGTAAACTGGGAAGCATTAAAAGGTGAAGCAGGAACTATAGTTCCTATAGCTTTTAAAAATGTTTTAAACACAGTACAAGAAGAATTTAACAGGAGGATTATGGATACTCCTGTAAAAGAAGAAATGACTAATAGCGTACAACGTGTATCTAGCATGGAAGAAATGAAAAATCTTATTGCTCAAAATAAAAATGCTATAGGTATTATGCCAGGACAGTGGTATAATAAAGAAAGTAAGTTTTTAAAATTAAATGGAATTGAACTTACCACATCAAATTTAAAAAATCAACTTTATTTACTAAGGTTCCCCATAAAGATGTATTATTCTAAGGAGAAAGAAGAGGGTTTTAAAGATCTTTTTCAGTATTTTAAAAGCGAAGATGGTAAGAAAATCATAAGGAAATATGGCATAGAAGCTTCGTAGTACCTCCTTCTTGGGAGGTATTTTTAATCTGTAATAAATTATATAATATTTTTTAAATTCTTCAGTATAAGTACTTCAAAAGTGTGCAGAATTTGCTATAAATGCTTTTTTTTCTCCTTTTAAAGGCTAATAACGTTGACTTAGGTATTTAATTCATGTAATATAACTTAATGGAATGCTATAATTTATTATGGAGATAATGGCTTAATATAAATTAAATGTTATATTTAAACATACCACTTAATCTTAATATAGTATTTGTAATTCCTCATAAACCTTTTGAATGAAAGGTTATTGTTAATTAGGAGGTTAAAATGAAAAACCAAATAGCTAAAATACTTCCGGGGAGTATTGCAGAAGAAATTGAGCTGGTCGTGGGAGATAGATTAATTAGTATAAATGGCAATGTTGTAATAGATATTATTGATTATAAATTTTTAATTACAGATGAACTTCTTCACATTGAAATTGAAAAGGCAGATGGCGAAGTTTGGGAAATTGAAGTTGAAAAGGAATATGATGAAGATTTAGGCATTCAATTTGTTGATGCTATTTTAGATAAGCCCAAAAGCTGTCATAATAAATGCATATTCTGTTTTATTGATCAATTACCAGAAGGTATGAGGGAAACTTTATACTTTAAAGATGATGATTCAAGGCTATCCTTTTTCCAAGGTAATTTTGTAACCTTAACTAATATGAAGGAAGAAGATATTGATAGGATAATTCGATATAAGATAAGTCCTATTAATGTTTCCGTGCATACTACGGATGCAGAACTTAGAAAGGTTATGTTAAATAATAGATTTGCTGGTAATGTATATGATAGGTTAAAGAGGCTAGCTGAAGCTGGTATTAAAATTAATTGTCAAGTGGTTTCTTGTCCAGGTATTAATAACGGACCTGAACTTATAAAAACCATTGAGGATTTATATAAACTTTATCCGAGCATTGAAAATTTAGCAGTGGTGCCAGTTGGTATAACAAAATATAGGGAAGGCTTATTTAATTTAACCTTGTATGATAAGAATACTGCCACGCAAGAGATCGAAGATGTAAAAGAGTTACAAGAGAAATATATTAGGGATATAGGGTCACCCTTTATAAGGCTATCTGATGAATTTTATGTTACAGCACAAATAGATGTGCCACCGGAAGAGTTTTATGACGGTTATGACCAGTTAGAAGATGGTATTGGGATGATAAGACTACTTAGAAGTGTTATCGAGGAAGATGTAGCAGACCTAAGGCTAAATAGTAGGGGAAGTTTTACCTTTGTAACAGGACATTCAGCTTATGAAGAAATATTACAGGTGGCAAATAAAATTACTACCTGTAACAATAAGATTAGTATTGATGTTAAAAAAATAGTAAATGATTTTTTTGGAGAAACTATTACAGTAGCAGGTCTTTTAACAGGAAAAGATATAATTAATCAACTTAAGGATGAAGAGCTAGGGGAGCATTTAATAATTCCTAGCAATATGCTAAAAAAAGGATATGAACTCGGAAACTATGAGGAACAAATATTCTTAGATAATATTACAGTAAGTGAACTGGAAAAAAGCTTAAATACAAAAGTTTTAATATGTGATTATTCAGGAGAAGATTTAATCCATATAATAAACGTAAATAGTCGGGAGGAAGAATAATGGCAAAACCAATCGTAGCAATAGTAGGAAGACCTAATGTAGGAAAATCAACATTATTTAACAAGTTAGCAGGCAGAAGAATATCAATAGTTGAAGATACACCAGGTGTAACAAGAGATAGAGTGTATGCTGACGCAGAGTGGCTTAGGCACAATTTCACAATAATTGACACCGGCGGTATAGAACCTGAAAGTCAAGATATTATTTTAGCACAAATGAGAAGGCAAGCACAAATAGCTATAGAAACAGCAGATGTTATAGTATTTATTGTAGATGGTAAGCAAGGACTTACAGGCTCAGATTACGAAGTTGCTCAAATGCTTAGACAAAGCAAGAAATCAATAGTACTTGTGGTAAACAAAATAGACCACCTTCAACTTGAAGCTAACGCTTTCGAGTTCTATAATTTAGGGATAGGTAATCCTATAGCTATTTCTGCAACTCAAGGTCTTGGACTTGGAGACATGCTAGATGAAGTAGTAGCACATTTTGAAAGTGTTTACTCAAATGTAGAAAATGAAGAATATATCCAAGTTGCAGTGGTAGGAAAGCCAAATGTTGGTAAATCATCATTGATAAATAAGATGCTTGGAGAAGAAAGAAATATAGTAACTAATATTGCAGGTACTACAAGAGATGCTATCGACAGTAAACTCGAAACTGAAGAAGGTAAATTTATTCTTATAGATACAGCAGGAATAAGAAGAAAAAGTAAAGTACACGAAGGAATTGAAAGATACAGTGTTATCAGATCCTTAGCGGCTGTTGAGAGAGCTGATGTAGTTATACTTATCCTTGATGCTACAGAAGAATTAAGTGATCAAGATGAGAAAATTATAGGTTATGCTCATGAGATGAAAAAGGCCATTATGGTCATAATAAATAAATGGGATCTTATCGAAAAAGATGACAAGACTATGATAGAGCATAAAAAGAAAATACAAGCAGGATTATCTTTCATGGCCTATGCACCTTATTTATATATATCTGCAAAAACAGGTCAAAGAGTACATAAGGTATTAGCAACAGTAAAAGAATGCTATGACAATTATTCAAAAAGAATTTCCACAGGCATAATTAATGAAGTTGTAAATAAGGCTGTACTTATGAAAGAACCTCCAACGGTAGCTCTTAAGAGATTGAAAATATTCTATGTTACTCAAGTAGATACTAAACCACCAACATTCATATTCTTTGTAAATGATCCAAATCTATTACATTTTTCTTATGAAAGATATTTAGAGAATCAACTAAGAAGTAGCTTTGAATTTAGCGGAACAGGTATAAAACTTATATTCAGAGAAAGGAAGGAATAGAATGTCAAAAGTTGCTTTTTTAGGTGGTGGAAGTTTTGGCAGTGCTTTATCCATAATGCTTGCCAAAAAAGGAACGAAAGTTAACCTGTGGGATAGAGAAATTAATGTTGTAAATGATATTAACATTAAAAGAGAAAATATAAAATATTTACCCAGCGTTATCGTACCAGTAGGAGTAACAGCATTCTCAGATATAGAAGAAGCTATAAGTGACAGCGAGATAATAGTACTCGCTGTGCCATCACATGTAGTAAGAGGATTAAGTAAGATAATAGCACCACATTTAAAACAAAATCAAATTGTAGTCAGCATTGCAAAAGGAATTGAAGAAGGATCTTTAAAAAGAATTTCAGAGGTCATAGAAGAAGAAATTAAAGGTAATCCTATAGTAATACTCTCAGGTCCTAGTCATGCAGAAGAGGTGGCCTTAGATATACCTACAACAGTAGTAGTTACATCTAAACAAATGGAGTATGCCAAATTAGTTCAAGATGTATTTATGACTAGTAAATTTAGGGTTTATACCAATGAAGATATTATTGGGGTAGAAATAGGTGGAGCAGTTAAAAACATCATTGCACTAGCTGCAGGTGTGTCGGATGGTATAGGCTACGGCGACAATTCAAAGGCTGCACTTATGACAAGAGGAATGAGCGAAATCATAAAAATAGGAACTAAGCTTGGAGGTAAAACAGAAACCTTCTACGGATTGACAGGTATGGGTGATCTTATTGTAACCTGCACTAGTATGCATAGTAGAAATAGAAGGGCTGGTATTTTGATTGGTAAGGGCGTTTCTATGGAAAAGGCTTGCCAGGACATAGGAATGGTAGTTGAAGGCATAAAAGCTACAAGGGCCTTCTATGAACTTAAAGAAAGAGAACAAATTTCTATGCCCATTACAGATGTACTTTACAAAGTACTATTTGAAGGTAAGGACCCTAAATATGGTGTATATGAATTAATGTCAAGAGATAAAAAAGATGAATTTTAAAGGCCTTTTATAAAACTCAACAATTACTATAGAAAGCTCAGTTTTTCGTTAATAAATTAATGAAGAACTGGGCTTTTTATATATATTTTCAATCTATAGTAATAATTTATTGTTCTTTAAAATATATTTATAATGTTAATAATAAGTATTGGGAGGGTATATCTTGGATAATTTTGATATATACAAAGATATAGCGGAGAGAACTCAAGGGGATATTTATGTAGGTGTTGTGGGTCCCGTAAGGACTGGGAAATCAACCTTTATAAAAAGATTTATGGAGCTTATGGTAATTCCTAAAATAGACAATCCTCACAAAAAAGAAAGAGCAAAAGATGAGCTTCCTCAAAGTGGATCAGGAAAGTCAATTCACACTACTGAACCTAAATTTGTACCCAACGAAGCAGTTGAAATTGATTTTGAAGGCGGCACTAAATTCAAAGTTAGAATGGTTGACTGTGTTGGATACATTGTTAAAGGAGCAGTGGGATACGCTGAAGGGGAGACACCTAAAATGGTGACAACTCCATGGTATGACTATGAGATTCCATTTGAGGAAGCAGCAGAACTTGGAACAAAAAAGGTAATAAATGAGCACTCAACTATTGGCCTTTTAATAACTACAGATGGTTCTATAACAGGTATAGAAAGAGATGAATACTTAGAAGCAGAAGGAAGGGTAGTTGATGAACTTAAATCCATCAATAAACCTTTCATAATGGTGTTAAATTCTAAAAATGCAACAGCCCCTGAAACAGTAGCTTTAGGAAGAGAATTAGAAGAAAAGTATGATGTACCAGTTCAAGTTATGGATGTTATAAATATGAAGGAGGATGATATAGCCAATATATTCCAAAGAGTTCTTAAAGAATTCCCGGTTAAAGAAATTAACATAGATATGCCAGAATGGATTGAAAACTTAAGTTCTAAGCACTGGGTAAAAATTAACTTTATGAAGTTCTTAAAAGATATGTGCAAGGATATTTTTAAAGTTAGAGATATAAATAAATCTCTACTAACCTTTAAAGAAGTTGATTTTTTAGATTCTGCAAAACTTGATGAGATGAATATGGGAGAGGGCACTGCTAGAGTTAACATAATGCCTAAACATGAATTATTTTACAAAATACTTGGTGAAACTTGTAATTGTGAAATAAAGGGTGAAAATGACTTGTTAACGCTAATGGGTGAATTCTCTAGAGCTAAAGTGGAATATGATAAAATTGCAGAGGCCTTAAGCGATGTTAAAGAAAAGGGATATGGCCTGGTAGCACCACAGCTTTCAGAAATGACCTTAGAAGAACCTGAAATTGTGCAACATGGTGGTAGATATGGAGTTAAGTTAAAGGCTTCAGCACCTTCCCTTCACTTTATTAAGGCAAATATTCAAACAGAAGTATCGCCTATTATGGGCACAGAAAAGCAAAGTGAAGAGTTCTATAAATCCATCTTAGAACAGTTTGATAATGATAAATCCCAAATTTGGCAGAGTAATATGTTTGGTAAATCTTTAGAAGTATTAGTTAAAGAAGGTCTTCAAAATAAGCTATTTAAGATGCCAGATGATGTTCAAGTGAAAATTCAAAGAACACTACAGAGAATTATAAATGAGGGCAATGGCAGCTTAATATGTATTATATTATAATAATATTTTTTATTATATAGTAGTTTTGAGTTATAGGGAAAAATTCTTATAACTCAAAGCTAAATTTAATCTTGAATTAATGTAAAAATTTATGTTATAATAAAGCTATAACTGGGTGTAGCGCAGATGGTAGCGCGCATGAATGGGGTTCATGAGGTCGCAAGTTCGATTCTTGTCACTCAGACCATTGAAAATAAAGGGTTAATGTCGATAACGAATAGAATTAGTACGGAGAAAAACAAAGAAAAAGTACGGGAGTCATTTTAAAATGAAAATCCGTACTTTTTTATTTATAATTTAAGTTTATTATTCAAGTCATTAATAGCCTGTTCCTGGATATCGGGTAATACATGGCTATAGGTGCTAAGTGTCATTTTAATATCACTATGCTCTAATCGTTCAGCAACTATTTTAGGGTGTATATTGGCCTTTAGCATTATAGTGGCATGTGTGTGCCTAAGGTCGTGAAATCTAATAACTGGTATTTCAAGAGTTTAGCATACTTTATATTCCTTTAATACCCGTCTATAGTTCCGCCCAATATAACTAGGGTTGTAAGGGTTACCATTATTCAAGCATATAACATAATCAAGCTTATTGTAGTTATCATCTAGATAAAATTTGTATTCTTCTTGTTTAGTTCTTAACACTTTCAGTG